>CAZEZH010000025.1:0-31614 GCA_964516305.1 uncultured Halochromatium sp.
ATAGGGTGCTGACGTCAGTCTTCAGGAAACGGGCAAGCTTGCTGAGCATGCCGAGCGAGGGGGTTTCGCCGGACTCGATGCGCGAGATCCAGCTTTGGCTGATCTCGGCATGGTGGGCGAGGATGAGTTGGGAATAACCGAGCGCGTGGCGCCGGCGGGCAACATTTCGGGCAAGAACGGTCGGCATCGCTGTCCTCAACTGAAGGCGTTGAAACCGCTCGTCGAGATGGACGAGCACCGGTATCCGTTCGCCGCATCCTTCTGATGCCTTCAAGGCTGAGGGAGGGTCGCGAACGATGGCGTCAGGTTAAGCAGCGGTGCGCGAAGGCGCGACAGCGAAAGGTTGGCGTTTTGGGCGTGAATTGCGACGCGCCTTGCTCGATGCGAGAGACCGGTGGTTGAAGGCCTCAGCGGCAAACGGGTTTTTGTTAGAGGAACGGGAGGAAGCAGATGGCGCGAGGAGACCCCCGCCGCGAAAGAGGGCGGTGAACGACGCTCTTTCAGTGTGTTGCTGAGGTCAGCAACCGCTCAGACTGATCAGGTGTTGCTACTGGGATGTGCTGGGATCACGCCACCGCTTACATCCATGCACATCAGCAGCGCCATTGTTTCAGTTCATCAGCCTCTGGAGACCGAATCATGTCAACCCGTTTTCTTCGCCTGCCTGCCGTGATGGAGCGCACGGGGTTCAGTCGCTCTGCGATCTATGCGCGGGCCAGCGATGGTCTTTTTCCGCGTCCGGTGCCTCTGGGATTACGCACCGCCGCTTGGCCTGAACATGAAGTGGAGGCGGTGCTCCAAGCTCATTTGCGTGAAGCTGGTGATACAGAGTTACGAGAGATTGTCAGCGAATTGCGATTGCAGCGTCAGCAAGTCCAGATCGCACAACGACCCTCAACGCACGAAAATCCTCTACCGCTAGCAATCGGGCACTGAGTTGCGTCGATATCAAGTTTGTTCGAAGGTCAGCTTGCGCCTCTCTTTAAGCGCATCGAACGATCCCGTGACTCTTGATGTCATCAGCGAGAGGCCTGGGCTTTCCAATTGAGAGGACGGTGCAGCGTTAAGACAGATGGATTCGCATCTTGGAAAAAGCACCTCGGTCGGACTTCAAAGTCCGACTAAGGCGCTCTGCGCCAAAGCCATCTGACAGCGAAACCCGAGCTGAAACGGAGCATCGATAGCTCCGGTCAGAGCAACCCCATCACGACAAGTCACCAGCCGGCACCAAACGGCAGCCTGGACGCAAATCCGGGGCGGCCCTAGCCGCAGCGCAATTGCCCTGAAAGCTCTCCGCACCCTGTGCGAATCGACCTTCAGACCGCTGATGTCGACTATCGAGTGAGACGAACGCATCGCCGCCCCTTGAAGGTCCAGTTCATGTCGAACTAGCCTGCCATGAGCGATCCGGGGATATGGCTCCCGGAGCCATGCGCACTGACGGCCTCGTACCTCGATCTCGCGTCCGACACCTTGCGAGCCCATCCACCAGGACGACATGCAAAGAAGCTCTCGACGAACGGTTCGGCGTCCCGTTGTTGAGATGCGTTTTCATGCATCGATCCCGGACCAAGAACCATCAAGAAGACTTTTCCTGAGCTTGGACGAGATGCCTGTCAGCGCGAAAAATGTCCACACCAAGAACGGTCAGGCCTGACAATTTCCATGCGCCAGCATCCCAGGAACACCAGGGAGAACTCCGACAAACGGCTACCGAACGGCTACCAGAAAATTGGCGGGCAAAGAAAAAGCGCTCCGGTTTCCCGTAAGCGCTTGATTTATATGGTGCGCCCTGTTGGGTTCGAACCAACGACCACCTGATTAAAAGTCAGATGCTCTACCAGCTGAGCTAAGGGCGCGTTCAGTCATGCCTAGCCAGTAATAATACATCAGGAAGCGCACGACCGAAAGTTGCTAGACTTTCCCTCCTTCGCTTGGCGGGCGGACGGGCCGGCTCGAGCAGCGAGCGGAGCCTGCTCCCCTCTGATGCCAGGCTCGAACTGCCGCGGGAAACGCGGGTCTGGGAGGTCGAGGATGGGTTCGAACTGATGGACGACCAATCTTATGGCTGCAGAAGCAGTCAGGACGAGACTGCCAAGGACATCGCGCGGCGTTTCCTGCCTGGTGAGACTCGTTTGCGGTTGAGTCCGCTCGGCGCCGGGCTGATCAACGATACGCGTTTGGTCGAGGCTGGGGCCAAACGCTTCGTGTTGCAGCGCATCAACGGCGCTGTCTTCATTGATGCCGACGCCATCGCTGAGAATCTGCTGCGCGTCCAAGACTGGCTCAGCGGTCAAGTCGACTACTCGGTGCGCTTGCCGCGGCTGATCCGTGCCGCCAGCGGCGAGGCGACGCTGCGAGACGCCGATGGCCAAGCCTGGCGCCTGCTGGAACATGTTGATGACAGTCGCGTCATCAAGCCATTGGAGAATCTCACCCAGGCGGCCGAGGTCGGCCGCGCCTTGGGGCGATTCCACGCCGCGCTTGTCAAGCTCGACCCAGGCCGTTTGGCCATTACCCTGCCCGGGCTGCATGACACCCCAGGCTATAAGGCGAAGCTGGATTCGGCCGTCCATGCTGCCGAGGCAGCCGGCCAATTAAGGGCTCTTCCGAGGGCTGACGCCGCTAGGCCGCGGCCGCTAAACGCTGAGGTGATGGCCGCGCTGCAACAGATCGAGGCCAGAGCCGCGCTGATCCCGACCCTCAAGCAAGCCCAGGCTGAAGGGGTTATGCCCGCCTACGTCACCCATGGTGACCCGAAAATTGACAACGTGCTGTTTGCGCGGAACGAAGATCGGACTCTTTGCTTGATCGACCTCGACACGATCCAGCCCGGCCTTTTGCATGAGGATATCGCTGACTGCCTGCGCTCCTGCTGCAATCGCAGCGTTGTTACTGCTGACCCAGGCAGCGGCACCGCGGGCCCAAGCGACGGCGCTGCTCGCCCACGCGGCGCCGCACAGAAAAAGGATGGCTCCATTGATACCGTCATCGGCGAGTCGCGCGCGATATTCGACCTGAACATCTGCCGCGCACTGCTGGGCGGTTATGCGGAGCATGCCGCGGCGCTGTTCGACCGCGATGCCATCGCGCTACTCTACCCGGCCATTCGGCTGATTCCGCTGGAGTTGGCAATCCGGTTCCTGACCGACTATCTCGAGGGCGATCGCTATTTCCGCGTCACCAGCCCGCGCCAGAATCTCGACAAGACGTTGATCCAGCTTGCGCTCGTCAACGATATCGAGACCAAACGGAACGCCATCGAAGCGACCATCCGCGACAGCTTCAGCCGGAGGCTTAGCCGAGCATGACGCATCATCTGACCGAGATCCTAGCGCTGTTGATGGTCATTGGCATCGCCGCGCAATGGATCGGTTGGCGGCTGCAAATCCCGTCGATCATCCTACTCAGCCTCAGCGGACTCCTCATCGGTCCTGTGTTCGGCGTCTTCCGGCCAAGCGAGGCGCTTGGTGATGCGTGCGCTAGTCGGCTGGATTGCACCACGCGGCGTCGTGGCGGGCTGATCATTGTCGGCACTACCGCCTGGAGTAATGGACTGGCTAAGGCCTTGCACGAACGCGAGGTACCGGTGATCGTCGTCGATAACGCCTGGCACCGTCTGCGCGGCGCGCGCCTGGCAGGCGTGACCGTTATTTTGGCGAAGTGCTCTCGGGGCATGCTGAACACGCATTCGAGCTCGGCGCTTATGCGAACCTGCTCGCGGCGAGCAACAATGACCCCTACAACGCGCTGGTCTGCGCACACTTCGCACCTGAGTTAGGGACACAGACGGTGTTCCAACTGGCCGGTGGTGAGGCCCCCGAGGCACGGCGGCCATCGCCGGCGGCGCGCGGGGGCGTCGCCTTTGTGTGATCAACGAGCCCGCCGACGCGCAGTCACCCTCCTGAGGTGCGCCAATAGACCCAAGCGATAAGCGCGATCCAAAACGCGCCCAGCCAGCCAATCACCCCATCGTATTGGCCGACCAGAAACGCCAAGGACGCAGTCTCATCGCCATCGGTGAGGCGGCGCGTGAGCTGGATCACGAACACCCAACCCGCATGCAGCCCGATACACCAGCCGATGTGACCGCTGCGCTCGCGGACGAGCGCTAGCAGGACGCCTGCGCTGAAGAGCGCGACCAGAGAGTCCAGGTGCTGCCATTGAAACAGACTCACAAAGACATGCTGGAACATGCTCCAGGTGCCGGCCCAGTCGAACGGCACGCCTGGCGGCAGCGCATGCGGCTTGAGGAAATGGACCAGCGCATAGAGCGAGGCCGAACCAACCGCGGCCGCGCCGATACTGGCACGCCGACGGATGGCGGAGTAGAGGGCGCCGCGAAAGAAGAGCTCCTCGAGCAGGCCAATCAGCAGCCCCCCAATCAGCGCCGCCACGGCCTTCTCGAGCAGGCTGAGAGGCGACGGTCCATCGCTTTCCGGAATCCGGATGCCCAGATACAGCTCAAACAGCACCAAGACACCAAGCATGGCAACGCCTATCAGCCAACCGCCACGCATCGCTCGCAGCAGCTCCGTCCTGATCGGCGCGAGGCCGAGCGCCTGGCGATTAGCGCTACCCATCAACAGCAGGAACGGCCAGAGCCCGAGCAGGATCAACAGCTGCGCGATCCGCCCCATCACGCGCTTCGGCTCGTAGTCGATCCAGCCGGTCTGCATCAGCGGATAGGTCAGCGCTGCTGCAAGCAGCAGCGCAGTGAATAGGTACCCAAAGAACGCCAGCGTGATGCGCGCGGCATAGCGCTGGGAGTCAGTCAATGACAACGGCACTGCTCCCCTGCCAGTGGCCTATAGGCGCCGCCAACGGACGTCCAGATCGCAAATCGCATGCGATCAACTGATGGCCGGCGCCTGCCGCAGATAGCGATCATCGACCAGCTGCTTTAGCACAAAGTGGGCCACATCGGCGCGTGAGACGCGGGTCGCCTTGATCGACTTTTCGGTGCCGCTCAGGTAGGCCCCCGTGGCAGGGCCATCGGTGAGACCACCGGGCCGCACGATGGTCCAGTCCAGCCCGCTGTCACGGATGTGCTGTTCCTGCCGTTCCTTCGCCGCCATGATCTTCTTCAGGGTCAAATCCATGATCACGCGAAAGAAGGTGGGTACCTGATCCCGACTGTCGCCAACCCCCATTGAGGTCACCGCAATCAACCGTTTGATGCCTAGTCGCTGCATTCCAGCGATGATCTGCTCGGTACCTTCGGCCTCGACCGGCTCCGCGCTGCCATGACTACCGAGTACGCAGATCACTGCGTCCGTCCCCGCGAGACAGCGCTCGACCGCTGCCTGGTCGCGCACATCGCCGGCCATAACCTCAAGGCCCTCGGCTTGTTCCAGCGTCTCCGGTGAGCGTGCCAGAGCTTGAATTCTATCGCCGTTCGCTAGGCCCTGGCTGAGCACCTGCCGGCCGGTCCCGCCCGTTGCGCCGAAGACTGCAATATTCATGAGTCTGCGTCCCCAGCAGGGCGACGGAACAACATCATGTAGTTCACTGCCATCGAGCTTGAGAAGCTGAACGCGCGATTGAATGGATTCACGTGCACCCCCGTGCGATCGAGCGGCACCAGCTGATCCCCAAACCCCTCCATCAACTCATCGGGTTTGACCAGCTTGCGGTAGTGATGGGTCCCTTTCGGCAGCCAGCCCATAATCCGTTCGGCGCCAATGATTGCGGTTAGCCAAGCGAGCGGCGTGCGATTGATAGTGGCAACAACCATCACCCCACCCGGACGCACCAGCCGAGCACAATCAGCCAGGAAGCCCGGTAGGTCATCAACGTGCTCGACCACCTCCATGTTCAGAACGGCATCGAAGGTCATTCCTTCCTCGACGAGCTGCCGGGCAGTCACCAGCCGATAGTCGATGTTGAGACCACTCCAGGCTGCGTGGATCTGCGAGACGCGGATGTTTTTCTCGGTGATCTCGGTGCCGGTGACCCGGGCCCCGAGTCGCGCCATCGACTCGCTGAGGATTCCGCCGCCGCAACCAATATCGAGGATCTCAAGCCCCTCAAGCGGGCGCATTGCGGTCGCATCTCGGCCAAAGACCCGGCACAGCTGTGCGCGAATATAGTCGACGCGAAACCCGTTTAAGCGGTGCAACGGCCAAAAAGGCCCCTGCTCATCCCACCAGCGGTGAGCCAGGCGCTCAAAGTAGGCGACCTCGTTCGGGTCGATGTCCGGGGCACTGAGGTGAACAGCCGTCATAGCGCAGAATGTCTCGGTTAACAGTAGATCAAAGGTCGTGCCCGCTGCTCAGAAATGCAACCGGTTTGATCCGCCAGTTGTGCGCGGCATAGGGCGTCGGTTAGCCTCCCGCCGTCCCCCCCAGCCTGGCGCCAACACCTTGACCGCTCCGAGACTCGACACCCCTGCACTGCAGGACCTGGCTAGTATCCAGGCGCCAGGTTCCTTTGAGGGAATGGCGAGCCTGTTAGCCGGGTTCGGGGCGCTGCCTGTACAATGGGCCACTGATCTTGGCGCCTTCTTCAGCTTCGACCCATCCCTCCTCGCCTCGCCGGAGATGCTCACGCGTATCCTCTTTCAGATACTGCTGCTGGTCGGCTCGGCCTTTTTCTCCGGCTCCGAGACAGCGCTATTTTCGCTCTCGCGGCTCGACCTGCAGGAGCTGCGCCGCCGTCGACATCGCCACATTGATACCCTGCAGGCGCTGCTCGACCAGCCGCGCCGGCTGATCATCTCGGTGCTCTGCGGCAACCAGCTGATCAATATCGCCGCTGTCGCCAACATGACCGGCATCCTCATGCTGCTCTATGGTGAGGAGCGTGCCGGCCTGATCAATGTGCTGGTGATGGTACCGCTATTGCTGCTGCTCGGCGAGGTCACGCCAAAGACCATCGCCATGTCGAATCCGGTGCGAGTCAGCGCTGGGCTGGTCGCTGCACCAATGGGCATCTGGGTGCGGCTGGTAACGCCGCTGCGGGTGACCCTGCGGCTGGTCTCGGATCGCGTTACCACCTGGATCGTCGGTCGCGAGATCGCGCCGGCGAACATCCTTCAGATCGATGAATTCCGCTCGCTAGTCGATCAGGTCGCCGATGAGGGAGAGCTGCAGGCCACCGAGCGCACGCTGATCTATCATCTGCTGGACGCCGGGGCGACCGAGATCGTCGAGATCATGACCCCGCGCACGCGCATGGCCTTTATCGACGCCGACCTCCCGCTAGCCGAGGCGTTAGAGCGTTTCAAGGCCCTGCGCCATTCGCGGGTGCCGGTATTCCGTGGCCAACGCGATAATCTGCTCGGCTTCATGCAGCTTGAGGACGTGTTGCCGCTGATGCTGGACAAGCCAGACCTATCCAGCCACAGCATCGAGAGCCTGTTGCGTCCGTTGGTGGTTGCACCTCCCACGAAACGTGTTGATGAGATGTTCGACTTCTTCCAGGAGCATCGCACCCGGGCCGCTTTGGTGATCGATGAGTTTGGCGGCGTCGAGGGAATCATCAGCATGCGCGACGTGCTCACCTTCATCTTCGGTCACCTCTCTGGCGAGGCCAAGGGCCAGGCCATGTACCTCGAGCGCGATGAGAATCTCTACGAGGTGCCCGGCGACATGAAGCTGACCGATTTCAACGACCTGACCAATTTCGGCATCTGGGACCCGCGCATGACCACCATCGCCGGCGTTGCCTTTCGGCACCTGGACCGGCTACCGAAAGAGGGCGATCAGGTGCGCGTCGAAGACTGTGAGATCCAGGTGTTGGAGATGGATGGACATCGGATCGCACGGGTTCGGGTCTCGCGTGGCGGCGTGAGCGTGACAACACTGGAAGAAGACTCTCCGCCATCGGCCGGGGCGGAAACGGAAACAGAGGCGAAGGCAGGGGCAGCAAACAAGGTGCATGCTGCGGCGGAGATCACAGCCTTGACTGAACCGCCCGCAGAAGAGCGAAGCAAGAACAAGCCTGGCGAGGCCGGAGACTGACCCCATGGACCCGCTATTCGTCATCCTTCTGATGATAGTTCTGTTGCTGCTCGAGGGCTTCTTCTCCGGCAGCGAGATCGCCTTGGTGCATGCCGACAAGTTCAGGCTGCGCGCACGGGCGGCGAAGGGCGACCGCGGCGCCGCACTGGCCTTGCGCATGTTCGAGCGCCCCGAGATCTTGCTGACCACCACGCTAGTTGGCACCAACATCGCCGTCGTCACGCTGACCACGCTCGGCACCCTGCTGATGATTCAGGGCTTTGGCCCGCTCGGCGAGCTTTACGCCTTTCTCATATTGACGCCAGTGTTGCTCGTATTCGGCGAGATCGTGCCGAAGAGCGTCTACCAGCAAAAGGCCGATGAGCTGGCGCCCACGGTGGTCTATGTACTGCGCCTGTTCTCGATCTTGCTCTATCCGCTGGTCTGGATCTTCTCGCTGGTCGCACGCACGGCAGCGCGGCTGGTGCGCGGACCGCGCTCGGCCTCGAGCCTGTTCATCACCCGGCAGCAATTCAGCACCCTAGTTGATATGGCCGACCGCGGCGCCGAGGTGGAGCTGTTCGACCGCAAGCGCATCGAGCGCGCGATCCGCTTCGGCGACACCACCGTTGGCGAGGCGATGGTACCCTTGGCCGAGATCACTGCGCTGAACCACCTGCGCAGCACCCATGACGCGGTGCAACTGGTGCGTCAATCCGGCTTCAACCGACTACCGATCTATCAGGGCAACATCGGCAATGTAACGGGTGTGGTCACACTCACGGTCTGGGACCTGATGGACGAGACGGTCAAGGCCAAACCGCTCGGCGAGCTGGTGCGCCCAGCACTCTATGTGTCGCCACTGCAGCTGATCCATGAACTGCTGCCGGTGCTGCGCGAGCGCGAGGATCACATGGCGATCGTGGTCGACGAGTTCGGTTCGGCGATTGGCTTGATCTCGATGGAAGACATCCTGGAAGAGGTGGTCGGCGAGATCGAGGTGGGCTATGACTTCGATGAATACCATCAGAAGCGCAAACGCCATTATCAGCGGATCGACCAAGGCCTCTATATCTTCGACTCACGGGTGCCGATCTCGGAGCTGAACGCACTGCTCGGCATCGACCTGCCCGCGACCGAGTTCCATACCGCAGGCGGCTTTGTCGAGGCCCGCTTGCGCCATATCCCGCAGGTCGGTGAGAGCGTGCTGCAAGCAGGTTGGCGTTTCACCGTGACCGAGGCGAACGAGCGCGCAGTGCTCAAGCTCAAGGTCGAACGTTCCTGATCCAACACCCCAAGCGAGTCACTCATGCTTGAAACCCTTTCTACAATCGCTGCGCGGCTAAGACCATTGATGCGCCCCCTGGTTATCACCCTATTGCTGCTCCTGATTGGCAGTGCGATTAGCCTTGTCATGCCCGATGTCAGCATGCTGCAGTCAGCCTTGCCGGCACTGATTGCCCTGATGCTCTGGGTGGTCTGTGCACTGACCTTTATCCTGGCGTTCGCAAGCATACCGGCTCGGCCAACCTCAGACATGCGCGGCCTGTGGCTGCTCGGCCGCCTGCTCAACCGTGGCTTCCATTGGCTCTTGCTGGCGATCTTCGCGTTGATCACCGTCGCTGCAATCCTAATCAGCAGCCGGCTACTGCTTGAGTTCTACTCATCCTAGGACCGGCAGTGAGGCGATTTCTGTCAATCGCTTCAACCTATAAACCGCAGATGGCGCAGATGCGCGCCAGCCGCGGCGAAGGCTACTCGACCTTCAACGCACGCACCTGATCGAGCAGCGCAGGGTTGTCCCATTCGCGCTCTCCGGTCGCTTTATAGACCAGCCGCCCTTCGGGTGAAACGACGAACGTGGTGGGCAATCCGCGCATTGGCCAGCGCTGGGAGACCTTCGAGTCGGTATCCAGCGGAAGCGGAAAGCTCACCGGCACCTGTTCCAGGAAGGCCTGAACGGTCTCCGCATCCTCGCCCACATTGATCGCGATCATACCGATCCCTTCGGCCTCGACCTGCTCCCAGGCGCGCTGCATGGAGGGCATCTCGGCGCGACAGGGCGGGCACCAGGTTGCCCAGAAGTTGACGATCAGTGGTTTGCCTTCGAAATCAGCAAGCCGATAGACCTTGCCATCGGCACCTGTCAGCTCGAAGGCTGGGGCGATCGGTGTATCCGGCAGCCGGGCGAGTTGGGTACCGGCATCGGCAGCCAACGCCGATGCTGCTGCGAGCAGCAGCAACGCGGCGAGCATCAGGCCGCGGACGCTGAATGCCGGCCCGCTCAATCTCGCGAGTAAGCGGGCTCGGCAAGCTAAGGGGCGCGGTGTCGGCGCCGTTGGGGGCATTAGCGACCTGGCCAGAACGGGTCTGGCGAAGACGGATCTGGCCATCAAGAGTCTGGTCAGGATGGGTCTAGTCAGGGCTGTTTGCATCATGGTCTTCTCAGTCGTGGTTCCTGTCATCGATCTTATTGTGCATGGACAGCGAGCCAGGGTTATGGTGCACAACAGTGCAGAACAATCTCGAGACGCGCGGTTTCTAGGTTCAATCTATAAACCGCAGATGACGCAGATTGACGCAGGTTTAAAAAAAGACGAAACAATGCCTTAGCGAGAATGCCAAGATCACCGACCAGGTAAAGCAGGGATTGGCCGTCGTGGCTTGATGTCTCTGCGCTTATCTGCGTCATCTGCGGTTGAAATGCTCTTTCTAGGTTTAAGCGCTGTCGTCTCCTGCAACGCCTAAACAAGATTGAATCTAAGGGGCGATGATGGTCGCGGGCATCGCTGGATCTTCGGCCGGCGCACCTTGTTGCAGCCGCGCACGCACCGGGGCAAAGCTGCGGCGGTGCTCAACACAAGGCCCAAGCCGATTGAGGGCCTCCAGGTGGGCCTTGGTGCCATAGCCTTTATGCTGTGCAAAACCATAGCCAGGATGGCACTGATCGAGCCGCCGCATCTCCTGATCACGGACAACCTTCGCCAAGATCGAGGCGGCGCCTATCGATTTTACTGTCCGATCGCCGCGGACCACGGGCTGCGACGGACAGCTAAGGCGATCAGGACAGCGGTTGCCGTCGATCAACGCCAGCGTTGGCGCAACGCCCAAGGCTTCCACCGCGCGACGCATCGCCAGCAGGGAGGCCTGCAGGATATTGATCCGGTCGATCTCCGCGACTTCGACGAAGGTGACCGCCCAAGCGATCGCGGAGTCCTTGATCTCGACCGCCAGTTGCTCACGTCGCGCAGCGGCGAGCAGCTTTGAGTCGGCGATGCCAGACGGGATGCGCGCTGGGTCCAAGATGACCGCCGCCGCGCAGACCGGACCCGCAAGCGGGCCGCGCCCAGCCTCGTCGACACCAGCAACCCGTTCGCTCAGCACTGGCTCGGGGGATGTTGGCTGACGAGGTGCAAGCTCCTGGCATACTGGTTCAAGCGGCAATGGGTCCAGCATGAGTAGGTTAGGCATCGCGGCAGCCCTCGGATCGGTCGAGCAGTTCCAGAATCGCCTCAGCGGCGCGGTGCGCGGCATTCTGCCTTAGCTCGAGATGGACCTGTCGATAGGCCGCCTCGATCTCGGCGCGGCGGCCGGCATCGTCCAGCAACGCGAGCAATGCCGGCCCCATCAGTTCAGCGCGGCAACGATTCTGGAGAAACTCAGGCGCCAGTTCACGACCGACCAATAGGTTGGCCATCGCGGCATAGCGGACCTTGATCAAACGTAGCCGGGTGACCAGCCAATAGGTGAGTGGATGCAGCCGATAGGCGACCAGCATCGGTCGCTTTGCGAGCAGCGCCTCCAATGTCGCGGTGCCGGAGGCGGTCAGTACCAGATCAGCGGCCGCCATGGCCTCTCGACTTCGGCCATCGACCAGCGTTAACGGCACCTCGGGCGCAAGCTCGCATCGCATCGCCTCGAAGCGCTGGCGCAGCCCTTCGGAGACCATCGGGGCGACAAAACGGAGCCCTGAGCGCTGGGCATAACACCAGGCGGCGGTCTCCAGCATCGGCGGCCCGAGCAGCTCGATCTCGCTACGACGGCTGCCAGGGAGCATCGCGATGAGCGCCTCTGCCCCACCCTCGCGCGGTTCAGCAGGTTGAGCCGCAAGCAGTGAACTCGCTGCTTCAGCGGGCTGCGGCCTGAGGCCCAAGGCGCGGCGCGCACCCTCCCGATCGGGCTGCAGCGGGATCTCATCGGCCAGCGGATGGCCGATGTATTGCGCCGCTACCCGGTGCGATCGCAGAAAATCGGCCTCAAACGGAAAGATGCTGAGCATCAGATCAACCGAGCGTCGGATCTGCCGCACCCGGCCGGGACGCCAGGCCCAAACCGTTGGGCTCACCAGGTGCACGGTCGGGAGACCGCGGGCACGCAAGCGGCGCTCCAAGCCAAGATTGAAGTCAGGGGCATCGACGCCGATCAAGACCCGTGGTCGCAGCTGCTGCAGCCCTCCCACGAGATCACGGCGAGCGCGCAGTAGGTCCGGCAGCACCTTCGCCACCTCGACTAGACCCATCACCGAGAGTCGTTCCATCGGCATCAGGGAGCTGCAACCTTCTGCCAGCATCTGCGGACCCGCAACGCCGACGAAGCGCAGCCCTGGGCGCCGCTCACGCAGCGCCCGGACCAGCAGAGCACCCAGCTGATCACCCGATGGTTCATTGGCAACGATGGCGATCAGCACCGAGTTATGGCCAGAATCGAGCGATTGCACGGCAGCAGGATCAGCGGACGACACTCCGCGCACTCACATCCAGGAAGGTCGTCATGGCCGCAACCACCGGGTAATTCTCTGCCAGCTCGGCAAGGGCCTGCGTTGCCTCCTCAAGCTTGAGATTCGAGAGGTAGAGCAACCGGTAGGCACGCCGAATCGCGTTGATCTGCTCGCTGGAGAAGGCTCGGCGCTTGAGGCCCTCGCTATTGATGCCACGCGGTACGGCTGGATGGCCATCAATGGTGATATAGGGCGGCACGTCCTTTCCAATCACTGAGCCCATGGCGCTGAAACTGTGCGCGCCGATGCGGCAGAACTGATGCACGATCGTGAAGCCACCGAGGATGGCCCAGTCTTCGATCACCACATGGCCGCCCAGAGAGGCCGCGTTGGCCATGATCACCTGGTCGCCGATGATGCAGTCATGGGCAACGTGGGTATAGGCCATGAACAGGTTGTCATTGCCGATACGGGTCTCACCATAGCCCTGCACCGTGCCACGGTGGATGGTCGCGGACTCGCGCACGACGTTACGATCACCCAGGGTCAGGGTCGTCGGCTCACCACCGTACTTCTTGTCCTGTGGATCTTCGCCGACTGAGGCGAACTGGAAGATCTGATTGTCCCGACCAATGCAGGTCGGCCCCCTTAGGATGGCGTGGGGGCCGATTCGCGTACCGCTGCCGACGCTGACATCGGCGCCGATAATGGCGTAGGGTCCAACCTCGACCTCGTCATCGAGCTGCGCCGAGGGATCGACGACCGCGGTTGGGTGAATCAAGGCTTAGAAGTCCCGTGCAGTGCACATGATCTCTGCGCTCGCAACCATGCGCTCATCGACGCGGGCCTCACCGGAAAACTTCCAGATACCACGTTTGACGTTATGGACCTTGACATCGAGGAACAGCTGATCGCCGGGCTCGACCGGACGTTTGAAGCGCGCCTTGTCAATGCCAACGAAATAATACAGCGATTTCTCACCCACCTCATCTGGGCGCGACTCCATGGCCAGTAGGCCGGTCGCCTGGGCCAAGGCCTCAATAATCAATACCCCTGGCATCACCGGACGCATCGGAAAATGACCGCCAAAGTAAGGCTCATTGTAGGTCACATTCTTCAGGCCGATCAGTTGCACATTGGGCTCGAACAACACCACTCGATCGACCAAAAGAAACGGATAGCGGTGCGGCAGCAGGCTGAGCACCTTATGAATATCCATCTTTATCAAGACCACCTCCGGGGAGCCTGGCTGCACGCCAACATCACGCTTCTCATCACCTTTCTCACTCTTGCTCAGTCCGCTTGCTCACGCTGAGCCTTCTGCAGTTCGGCCACCTGCTCCTCGAGTCGCCGCAAACGTTTCGCCATCCCATCAAGATGCCGAAACCGCGCTACATTTCGCCGCCAATCTGCACTGGGCATGGCCGGAAGACCACTGCTGTAGCTCCCCGGCTCCTCAACCGACCGGGTCACCATGGCCATCCCGGTGAAGTGCACGTTGTCGCCGATCTCCAAGTGCCCGGCCATGCCAACGGCACCGGCGATGGTGCAGCCCGCACCGATTCGCGTCGAACCTGAAATTCCAGAGCAAGCCGCCATGGCGGTGTTGTCACCGATCTCGACGTTGTGCCCAATCTGGATCAGGTTATCGATCTTAACCCCATTGCGAACAACCGTCTCACCAATGGCTCCGCGATCCACTGCGCTGTTGGTGCCGACCTCGACATCGTCACCAAGACGCACGCGCCCAATCTGCGGAACACGAATCCAGCGTGCACCATCGCGAGCAAAGCCAAACCCTTCTCGGCCGATCACCGCACCAGGGTGCAATAGTACACGTTTACCAATGATCGTCCGCTCGCAAACGGTCACCGCGGCCACCAGGCGCGAATCGGGACCGATAACGCTGTCGCGCTGAACCAGGCACTGGGGTCCAATCTCAACCCCAGCATCGATGCGCACGCCGTCCTCGATCACGCAGAGCGCGCCGATGGATGCCGATGGATGAATCTGGGCGCTCGCCGCGATCACCGCGCTTGGGTGTTGACCAGCGGCCGCCGGAGCGCGCGGGCGCAGCAGTTCCAGAGCGCGCGCGAATGCTAAGGTTGGATTGTCGACAAGCAGGTGCGGACAAGGGGCTTCCGCAGCCAAGGCTGGTGACAGAATGACCGCCCCCGCCTTGGTGACGCGCAGCGCATTGCGGTATCTGTCAGCACTGACATAGGTGACAGCGGAAGGATTTGCGTCGGTCAGGGCACAGACATCCGTGATCTCGATAGCGGCGCCATCATCGCTCAGCTCGGCGCCAATTTGGGTTGCAAGCTCAGGCAGCAGCATCGTCTAGGCTGTCTCGAGGCGTCGATAAGATCCGCACAGCGCGCAGGCGGCTCAACGCTTCTCAAACACCTCTTTTAGACGCTCAATCACCTCATCTGAGATATCGGCCCGTTCGCTCGAATAAACCACACCTTCGCTCAAGATCAGATCAAAGCCATTGTCTTTGGCAACCTGCTCGACCACCTCCTCGACCTGCTGCACCAGCTTCGTGCGGAGATCGCTCTGGCGCAGCGCAAAGTCCGCTTGTAGCTCTTCCTGGGCATAGCGCAAGCGCCGTTCGCGGGCGCGAATATCGTTACGCAAACGTGTCACCTCATCGGAACGCATCAACGCCCCATCGCGCTCCAAGCGCGTCTCTAGGCGCACGATATCCTCTTGTTGAGTGTTCAGTTCAGCCTCCCGTTCCTGGGCCTCCGCACTCAGCAGATTACGTGCAGCCTCATATTGCGGCGACTCTTCGACGATGCGGTTTGGATCGATCACAGCAATGCGAAAGAACTCCTCGGCACCCGCGGTCGACGCCAACAGGCTGGTCAGCAGAACCAATGTGATCCAGTGATAGTTCAACATGGCATCTTGCGCTCAGAAGTTTTGGCCGAAAGAGAACTGAAAGATCTGCGTCTCATCCTGATCTTCGGCGTTGAGCGCAAAGCCCAAGCTCAACGACAGCGCACCCACTGGGGAGAGCCAGGCAAAAGAGAGACCAGTGGAATAACGCATCTCCCCGAGATCAAAGCCGGTCGGCGCAACCAGCGGATCAGCCTCAGTCCACCAGATGTTACCAAAATCGAAAAAGGCACCAAGCCGCACGGTGTTTTCAAAACGGCCGCCGATCGGTGGTGGAGCATAGACCTCAAGCGACCCCGTCAACTTCAGATTTCCGCCCACCGGATCTTCGTCACCGTCGACTTCCCGCGGCCCGACCGAATATGCCTCGAAGCCACGAAGGGATTGAGGCCCACCGGCGAAGAAATTCTCAAAGAACGGGAGCTGTTCGGTTGAACCATAGCCAGCGCCATAGCCAAGATCGCCTTTAACCGCAAAGGTAAAGCGGCGCGTCAGCGGGATGTATTGCCGACCTTGCAGATTGAGTCTGTAATACTGAAGATCGCTGCCAGGAATCGCAATCTCACCGAAGACACGTTGCACCGTTCCCCGGTTCGGGAAAATCGCTGAGTCTCGACTGTCTTTGGTATAGCTGGCGGTGATGAAGAAGTCGTTGAACTTATCGCCATTGTTATCAACAAAGTCTTGTGCCAGCAGCGAGGCTCCACCCGGGAAGAAATGGGTGTACTGATACCGGAAGCCGATACCGGCACGGCTAATGTCTGAAATAGGAAGACCAAAATTGACTTCTGCTAAGCCGACATCTGTCGCGTAGTCTGCGCCAGTGAGATCGTCGAAGTTGGTCGCCCGATAACTGAGGTCGAAGCCACGGCTAATCCCGTCGATCGTGTAATAGGGATTGGTGTAGGCCAGGCGATAGAGCTGCGAACTCCGGCTCGTGTTCAGCGCCAAAGAGACACGCTTCCCGGTCCCAAGGAAGTTATTCTGAGTCACGCTGGCATTGAACAGAATGCCTTGTGATTGCGAGAAGCCAACACCTGCAAGCAGATTGCCCGAGGGCTTCTCCTTGACCGTGACATCGACATCGACCTGATCGGCGAGACCGGGCACTGCCGGGGTTTCAATCGTGACGTCTTCGAAGTAGCCGAGGCGCTGCAATCGCTCGCGCGAGCGCTTCACCAGGTCGGTAGAGAACCAGGCCCGTTCCAACTGGCGCATCTCACGGCGCAACACCACGTCGCGGGTGCGCGTGTTGCCTTCCATGTTGATGCGACGCACGTAGACCCGCTTACCTGGATCGACGAAGAAGGTGATGGCCACCTCCTTGTTCTCCTCGTCGATCTCGGGAACCGCGTTGACGTTAGCGAAGGCGTAGCCCTCGCTACCGAGCACCTCGGAGATCCGCTCCGCGCTCTCGGTCGCCTTGATGCGAGAAAAATCTTCTCCGCGACGCAAGTGGATCAGCGGAAATAGCTGCTCGGTCGGCACCGATGACTCGCCAGCCAGTTTGATGTCCTTCACCTGATAGACATCGCCTTCTTCGATGGCGATGGTGACGTACATCCCGTCCTTGTCTGGACTGATCGAGACCTGGGTCGAGGTAATCTGGAAATTGACGTAGCCGCGATCGAGATAGAACGAGCGCAGATCCTCGAGGTCCCCACCAAGCTTCTGCTTCGAATACTGGTCGTTCTTGGTATAGAACGAGTACCACTTGGTGGTACCCAGATCGAACTGCTTGAGCAGTTCCTTGTCGGTGAAGGCCTCATTACCGATGATGTTGATCTGTTTGATGCGCGCGGTTTGACCTTCGGTGATCGCAATCCTGACCGCGACTCGGTTGCGCTCGAGCGGCGAGACCGTTGATTCGATATCGACGCCATACTTGCCAGCGGCGAAGTACTGCCGACGCAGCTCCTGCTCGATGCGATCGAGCATGGCCGGATTGAACACCCGGCCGTCGGCGAGACCGATCTCCTCCAAGCCTTGCTTGAGCTGCTCCGTCTTCAGCGATTTGTTGCCTGAGATATCGATCTGGGCGATCGCCGGTCGCTCACGCACCACGACGATCAGCACATCGCCTTCGCGCTCGACCTTGACATCACTGAAGAATCCAGTCGAGTAGAGCGAGCGGATGATGTTTCCGGTGATGCCGTCGCTCACCGAATCGCCGACCTGCACCGGTAGATAGTTGAAGATGGTCCCGGCGGCAATGCGCTGGAGACCCTCGACACGGATATCGGCAACCTCGAAGTCGGCGGCCTGGACGCCCGCGGTGAGGAGCAGCACTGCAAAGAACGCTACCCTCAGTCGGCCTGCTGCGGCGCGGATGGCGCGAGACGACGTCACATTGACCCCCTGTACAGGCAAAGCATTGACTAGGTCTTAAGACCGGCGTGGTTGAGGTTGAGAGACGGCATCATCGCCGATGATGACGGTCCGGTGACCCTACGCCTGCAAAGCGCTCCAGTATAAGGGATTCGCCCAAATCAGCCCAGCAAGATCAGCCCAGCGAGATCAACTCGAGCGGATTCACTTGAGGAATCGTGCGATGTCGACGTAGAAGGCGAGCGTCATCAAGGAGATCAGCAAGGCAATGCCGATGCGTTGACCCTGTTGCTGCAGCTCCTCGGAGAGGGGCCGCCCTGTGACGCCCTCGATGGCGAAGTAGAGGAGATGGCCGCCGTCAAGCACCGGGATCGGGAACAGATTGATCAGGCCCAGGCTCACGCTCAACAGGGCGAGGAACTGCACGAACGAGGCCAGGCCGTAGCTTGCGGTCTGGCCCGCGGCATTGGCGATGCCAATCGGGCTGCTGATATTTTCGACCGATGCCGTGCCGACCAGCATCTTGCCGACGATCTGCAAGGTCAGTACCGAGACATCGACCACCCGCCGTGCAGCCTGGCCAGCTGCCTCGAGCGGGCCGTAATAGACCCAGACCTCTTGCTCGGCTAGCAGGTCATCGGAGATTTGCACGCCTGCGCCGATGCGCCCGCTCAGCTCGCCGTCGACCTCGGTCGCTCGCGGGCGGATCGAGAGCGTCAATTGCTCTGCACCACGCTGAATGTTCATGTCGAGGCGTTGGTCCGGGTGCGCTTGAACGATCTTCACCAGCTCTTGCCAGTCATCGATCTCAGAGCCATCGACCTGCAGGATCTGATCGCCGGGCTCGAGTCCAGCCTCGGCTGCAGGCTCGCCGGGAACGAGTTCGCCGATCACCGCCGGGATGACCGGCGAGGCGCGCTGTAGCCCCACCGCATCGAGGAAGCCCTGGCCGGGCTCCAGCACTGAGAGCTGATCACCATCCAACACAAGAACCTGTTCGCTGCCATCGGGACGCTGCACGCGGACGCTGAGGTCATCGCCGCCGATCCCTTCGGACAGGGTCGAGAGCCAGAATGCACTCCAGGTCTGGGTTGGACGATCATCAACCGCAAGGACCAGATCACCGGATTCGAATCCGGCCGCGGCCGCGATACTGTCTGGCGTCACCTCACCGATCTCTGGCTTCAGGCCGGACTGTCCAGCCATGAACAACAGCCAATAGAGGAGGAATGCGAATGCAAAATTGAAGGCCGGGCCAGCGACGACGATGGCCGAACGCACCCACAGCTTTTGCCGATTGAAGGCCATCGACAGTTCAGCCTCTGGCACCGGCTCCTCGCGCTCGTCGAGCATCTTGACGAAGCCGCCCGCCGGTATCGCCGCAATCACGTACTCGGTGGGATCGGCACGCCGGCGCCAGGTCAGCAGCGGCCGACCGAAGCCGATCGAGAACCGCAGCACCTTGACGCCGAGCCGCCGAGCAACCCAGAAGTGTCCGAACTCGTGCACGGTCACCAGCACGACGATGGCGACGAGGAAGGCGCTGAGCTTGAGGAGTAGGTCGAGCATATCGACTTAAGCGACCATCTGAAGCAAACTTTGTTCCGCGATCTCCCGTGCCCGAGCATCAACGGCAAGTACCTGCTCAAGGCCATCAGCGGCCACCGGCTCGGCCGGCAGCTGATCCATGGTGCGTTCGACAAGGGTCGCGATCTGGGTAAAACCGATCCGCTCTGCGAGGAAAGCGGCCACCGCAACCTCATTGGCAGCGTTCAGCACCACCGGCGAGGTGCCGGCTTCGGCCGCGGCCCGATAGGCCAGCGCGAGGCAGGGAAAACGCTCCGGCGCGGGCGGCTCGAAGTCGAGGTGGGCGGTGACAAACAGGTCCAGCGGTTCGACTCCTGACGCCATGCGCTCAGGCCAGGCCAGCGCGTGCGCAATCGGGGTGCGCATGTCCGGGTTCCCTAACTGAGCCAAGACCGAGCCGTCGGAGTATTGCACCATCGAATGGATCACGCTCTGCGGATGAACAACCACTTGAATCTTGGCCGGCGAGGTATTGAACAGCCAGCAGGCCTCGATGATCTCCAGGCCCTTGTTCATCATGGTCGCCGAGTCCACCGAGATCTTGCGGCCCATTTGCCAGTTCGGGTGGGCACAGGCCTGGTCCGGTGTCACCTCAGCGAGGGAATCCGCAGGGGCATCACGAAAGGGCCCGCCGGAGGCCGTCAGCAGGATGCGCTCGACGCCGCAGTGGCCTAATCCATCGGCAAAGCTTGGCGGCATGCACTGGAAGATGGCGTTGTGCTCGCTGTCGATGGGCAGCAGCAGTGCATTGCTCTCGATCGCCGCCCGCATGACGATATCGCCGGCGACCACCAGGGCCTCTTTGTTCGCCAGCAACACCCGCTTGCCAGCCCGGGTTGCTGCCAGGGTCGACTGCAAACCCGCAGCGCCAACAATGGCGGCCATCACGTAATCGACCTCGGGCAGGGCCGCAATGGTGTCGAGCGACTCGGCACCGGCGAGCACCTCGGGCGGCTGTGACATGTCCGCGAGCCGCTCGCGCAGGGCGGCGGCGGCGGCGGGATCGACCATCACCGCATAGTCGGGGTGCACGCGGCGACACTGCTCGGCCATACGCTCGACGTTTCGGTGAGCGCTGAGCGCCACCACACGGAAACGCTCCGGATGCCGAAGCACCACATCCAGCGTACTCACACCGATGGAACCGGTCGAGCCAAGTACCGTGATACCGATCATAGCCTATCCTCCGTCATTGCCCGCCAATCAGCCAGATATAGCCTAGCGCAAAGATCGGGGCTGCCGCTGTCAGACTGTCGATACGATCCAGCATCCCACCATGGCCTGGCAGCAAAGAACCGGCGTCTTTGATCCCGCGCCGGCGCTTCAGCAAGCTTTCGAACAGATCGCCGACCACCGACATCACCGCCGCCAAGACGCAAATCAGGATCAGGAGTAGCGTTTTCATCGGGGTCAAGCCAAGCAGCACTGCGACCAAGGCGCCCCAAAGGCCCGCAGCGGCGATACCGGCATAAACACCCGCCCGCGTCTTACCCGGGCTCAGCAGGGCCGACAATTTTACGCGACCGAAACGCCGTCCACCGAAATAGGCGGCAGTATCCGCAATCCAGATCAACATGAGCAGGGAAAGCGCAACCAAAGGGCCATCAACTGGAAGGCGGTGCAGAAGCACCAACGCCAACCAAGGCGAAACCAGGACCAGCAGACCAAGCAACAGCAGTGCTGGCTCCATCCGCGACGGCTGATCGATGCGCTTGATCAAGCCGAGCCGCACCGAGAGCACAAGCCACCAGAGCGCGGCGACGGCCAGGATGAAAAGATCAAACTCATAGGCTGCAGCCAGCCACAGGGCTGTTAGACATATCAGGGCCAGGGCCACAAAGCCTGCACGAGCGGCCTGCGCATCGCAGCCGGCCAGGCCCGACCACTCCCAGGCCGCCATCGTCACGAACAGGGCCATCAGCAGCGCCAGCCACAGCGTCGGCAGCAGCAGCACACCGAGCATCACTAGAGGTGCCAACAGGCCTGCTGTCAGCACCCGGGCGCGTAAGGCGGGCGTCCACCAACCGGCTTGATCAGGCGCCATAGACTTCCGCCAGCTCAGTGACCTGCTCGCCGGTGAGCCCGAAACGCCGCTGTCGGCGCCCAAAATCCTTGAGCGCGGTGATAAAGGCAGCTGCATCGAATTCCGGCCACATCAACTCCGAGAAATAGAACTCAGCATAAGCGCTTTGCCACAGCAGAAAATTGCTGATGCGCTTCTCGCCACCCGTGCGGATAAAGAGATCCGGCTCTGGCAGTCCAGCCGTGCACAGACGCGAGGCGATCATCGACTCATCGATCGCATCCGGATCGAGCCGCCCTGCGGAAACCTCTTGAGCCAGGATCCGAACCGATTGCGTGATATCCCAACGACCACCGTAGTTTGCCGCCACTTGCAGCAGCATGGCCTCACCATCGTAGGTTGCTGCTTCGGCCGCAGCAAGCTGGCGTTGCAGCTTAATCGAGAACCCCGACAGATCCCCGATGAAACGCAACTTCACACCATGTTCGGCAAGGCGGTTCACTTCGGCCTTCAGGGTACTCATGAAAAGCTCGAGCAAGGTGTTCACTTCGGATCTGGGGCGCCGCCAGTTTTCGCTGCTAAAAGCAAACAGCGTCAGCGTCTGCACACCACTGCGCAGACCTTGCTCTACGACGGCGCGAACGCTCTTGGCCCCAGCGCGGTGGCCCTGAGTCCTGGGTAGGCCGCGTTGCCGCGCCCAGCGTCCGTTACCGTCCATAATGATGGCAACATGGGCGGGCACCTTGAACGGGGCTCCTTCGTGGTCGACAACGGGCGCAGGGAGCATCAACGATCAGCGAGCTTCACAAGACAGCAACAGGAGACAGATAGCAGTCGCTGCCCTCAAATCGCCATCAGATCCTGTTCTTTCTCGTCCAAGATCTGATCGACCTCTTTAACGTACTGGTCGGTGAGCTTCTGCACGATCTCTTGACCGCGGTGCTCGTCGTCTTCAGAGATCAGCTTCTCCTTGACCAGCTCCTTCAGCTCGTGATTCGCATCACGGCGAATGTTCCGCACCGCAACCCGGGCCTGTTCTGCTTCTTGCCGAGCGATGCGCTGCAGGTCACGACGGCGTTCCTCGGTCAGCGCCGGCATGGGCACGCGAATCACGGTCCCAGCACTGTTCGGATTCACCCCGAGGTCCGATTGGATGATCGCCTTCTCGACCGCTTGCACCATGTTGCGCTCCCAAGGCGTCACCGTCAGGGTGCGCGCGTCCTCGACGGCCACGTTCGCCACCTGATTGATCGGCACCTCGGAGCCGTAGTAGCTCACCTTCAGGTGGTCGAGGAGCGACGGATGGGCTCGTCCGGTGCGGATCTTAGCGAGCTCGTGGCGCAGTGCCTCAGCGCTCTTGGACATCCGATCGGCTGCGTCTTTCTTGATGTCGTCGATCATTGTTCGTTTCCAGTCACCACCAGCGAGCCAATATCCTCGCCCGCCGCCACTCGGGCAAGCGCGCCGGCCTCGTAAATGTTCAAGATGCGCAGCGGAATCCCGTTGTCGCGGCAGAGCACGATGGCCGTGGTGTCCATCACCTTCAGCCGTTCAGCAATGGCCTGATCATAGGTCAAGCGTTTATAGAATCTGGCGTCCGGATTGGTCAGCGGGTCATCCGAAAAGACCCCATCGACCTTGGTCGCTTTCACAAGCAGATCGGCCCCGATCTCAACCGCACGCAAACTCGCTGCCGAGTCGGTGGTGAAGAAGGGGTTACCGGTGCCGGCGGCGAAGATCGTCACCCGGCCCTTGTCGAGATGCCTTAAAGCGCGCCGCCGGATGTAGTCTTCACAGACCTGATTCACCTTGAGCGCCGACATCACCCGGGTCGGTACCGAGCGACGCTCGAGTGCATCCTGCATCGCGAGCGCGTTGATCACCGTTGCCAGCATGCCCATGTGGTCGCCGGTCACACGATCCATCCCTTCAGACGCCAGTGCCGCACCACGGAAGATATTGCCGCCGCCAATGACCAGCGCGAGCTGCAGCCCTTGGCCGGCCAAGCCCGCAACATCATCAGCTAGGCGCCCCAACAGTTTTGGGTCGATGCCGCAGGATTCATCACCAAGCAACGCCTCGCCGCTCAGCTTTAACAGAATACGCCGATATGGGGTCTGCGACACGATCCGATCCTTAGCTTAGTGGTTAACGGCTAGACCTCGACCTGGCCGGCTTGGGCCTTCACCTCATCGGCGAAGTTCTCGACCTTCTTCTCGACACCCTCGCCCACCTCCATGCGAACAAACCGCTTGACCTCGGCACCATGCGCCTTGAGCAGATCGCCGACCTGGGTATCAGGGTCTTTCACGAAGGCCTGACCGAGCAGGGTCACCTCTTCTAAATACTTTCGCAACCGACCCTCGGTAATCTTATCGATAATGTTGGCTGGCTTGCCACTCTCGAGCGCCTGGGCCTGAAAGATCTCACGCTCCTTGGCGAGCGCCTCCGCCGGGACCTCGTCCGCCCCGACGCAGAGCGGGTTCGTTGCGGCGATGTGCATCGCAATATCACGCCCCAAGGCTTCATCGCCACCAACCATCTCGACCAACACGGCGATGCGCACGCCATGCCGGTAACTGTAGAGCGCGCCTTCTGGAGCATCGAATCGCTTGAGGCGCCGCACGGCGACATTCTCGCCGATCTTCGCGATCAATGCTTGACGGGCCTCGTCGACGGTCTGCTCAGACCCGCTCACCAGGGATTGCGCAGCGAGAGCAGTCTCATCCCCGACGCCGCTCGCCAGTGCCGTATCAGCGACAGCGGCAGCAAAGCCGGCAAAGTTCTTGTCTTTGGCAACGAAATCGGTCTCGCTGTTGATCTCCACCACCACGGCAGCGCTACCGTCGTCGGCAATGCGAAGCTCTACGACACCGTCGGCAGCGACACGTCCGGCCTTCTTGGCGGCCTTTGCTTGCCCCGATTTACGCATCGCCTCGATGGCGGCATCGATATCGCCATTCGTCTCGACCAGAGCCTTTTTACATTCCATCATGCCAGCGCCGGTACGTTCGCGCAGCTCCTTGACCAGTGCGGCTGAAATCGCCATGAGTCACTCCAGAAAAAAAGATTGGGTTCTAAACCTCGCGGCGCCCGGCTCGGGCGCCGCTGCATGTCTGCACTTAGCCAGCGGCAGCTGCTACCTCGGGCTCGTCGGCAAGATCGCGACCGCCGGCCATGGCCGCTGCGGTCTGACGGCCGTCGAGGATGGCCGATGCAGCGCCCTCGATATAGAGCCGAACCGCGCGGATGGCATCATCATTGCCCGGGATCACGTAGTCGACGTGGCTCGGATCATTGTTGGTATCAACGACACCAACCACCGGCACGCCGAGCTTGTTGGCCTCGTTGACCGCGATCTTCTCATGGCCGACATCGACCACGAACAAGGCGTCCGGCAGACCACCCATGTTCTTGATACCGCCCAGGCTCAGTTCGAGCTTGTCGAGTTCGCGTCGCAGGGTGAGCTGCTCCTTCTTGCCAAACCGCTCGATCGTCCCGTCTTCGAACATTGCCTCAAGCTCTTTGAGCCGCGCGATTGACTGTTTAACGGTCTTAAAGTTGGTCAGCATACCGCCGAGCCAACGGTGATTCACGTAGGGCATGCCGCAGCGCACCGCCTCTTCGCGGATGGCGTCCTGCGCGGCGCGCTTGGTGCCGACGAAGAGGATCTTGCCGCCGTTGGCCGCGAGCTTACCGAGATAGCTCATCGCCTCTTGGTAGAGCGGCAGCGTGCGCTCGAGATTGACGATGTGAATCTTGTTGCGTTGTCCGAAGATGTATGCCGCCATCTTCGGATTCCAGTAACGGGTTTGGTGTCCGAAATGGACACCAGCCTGCAGCATCTGCCGCATCGATACGTCGCTCATGACTTTGGCTCTTGGTTTGGGTTGGACCTCCACGCGCCCCATGATGCAACCCCTCGCGAGGCACCCAGAATCATGTGTCGGCACGTGTGTGGCGTATTGCGCTCGCCGAACGCGATCAGGCGCTGGCGGCGTTGGTTCGGTTAGCCTCAATCGGGCGCTCGTCATCGCGTCAGACCATCGCCTGCGATGAGATGCACCGGACGCTGCGCCAGTCTGGTATCGGCCTGGCACCAAGCAGCATCTGACTTGAGAAAGGCCAACAGGGCGACCGGACATGCCTGCACGCAATCGCGTGCGGCTTCGGCCTGGCCCTTGACCTTCAGTGCCAGCAGCGACATCTCTATACAATGGGAGCGCGGAGTCCAGGGCAGAGGCTGATTGCCCGACTCCGCCGCGTCTTATAACATGGCGGGTTCGATCGCCGCAAACCGCGGCAGCGTTGGGCAGTTGTTCGTTGCTCGCGCCATCGCGCGCTGCCGTTACCGCTCTCAACCTCGTCAAAGCATCGCAGTCGCGGGACCAACGACCCTTATGAGTGTTGCTATCAAAAGCGCTGAGGAAATCGAAAAGATGCGGATTGCCGGCCGACTGGCCGCGTCCGTGCTCGAGATGATCGAGGAGCACGTCGTCCCTGGCGTCACCACCGATGAACTCGATCGCATCTGCCATGGGTTTATCATCCACCAACTCGACGCGATTCCGGCACCGCTCAATTATCGTGGCTTTCCGCGTTCGATCTGTACCTCGGTCAACAACCAGGTTTGCCATGGGATTCCGGGCAACAAACGCCTTAAGAAAGGCGACATCGTCAATATCGACATCACAGTCATCAAAGACGGATACCACGGCGACACCAGTAAGATGTTCTTCGTCGGCGAGCCCACGGTGCTGGCGCGAAGGCTGGTGGAGACCACCCAACAAGCGATGCGGATCGGCATCGCCGCGGCAGGGCCGGGCGCGACGCTTGGCGACATCGGCCACGCGATTCAGACTTTCGTTGAGAAACACCGGTTCTCGGTCGTCCGTGAGTACTGCGGACACGGCATCGGCCGCGAATTTCACGAGGAGCCGCAAGTCCTCCACTACGGTAAGCCGGGCGACGGACTAACGCTGCAACCCGGCATGTGCTTCACCATCGAGCCGATGGTCAATGCCGGTAAACGCTTCGTCAAGCTGCTTCCAGACGGCTGGACAGTGGTCACCAAGGATCGCGCCCTCTCAGCGCAGTGGGAGCACACAATCCTGATTACCAATGACGGCCATGACGTGCTCACGCTGCGCGATGAAGAACAAGCCGGCGCTGCCGACCCCTGCGCGGACCAAGACCAGAGCGCTCGACCGGCCGAGGTCGACGCCGAGCCCGTTCGGCTACGTACAGGCACCGGGTGAGAACCGAGGGCGCAGTTGGCCTCGGCCTGCTCGAGCGCGAGGCCGAGTTGCTCAATGCCGACAGTGCTGCCGCGCTGAAGGGTTTTCGGCAGACCCTCAAAGACAGCCGCGAGCGCTTGTTCGAGAGCTACGAGCAGGGGGTCCCAGTCGGCCAACTCCTGGCCGGGCGGTCCGACCTGGTCGACATGGTCCTGCGCTCTGTTTGGCGACGCTTGATGCCGGACCCCGATGCCGGCGCCCTGATCGCCGTCGGTGGGTACGGGCGCGCTGAGCTGCATCCGGCCTCAGATATCGACCTTCTGATCTTGGTCGACGAGGAACAGCTCGACCCCCTCCAGGGTCCGCTGACCGAGCTGGTGACCTTCCTCTGGGACATCGGCATCGAACTCGGCCATTCGGTCCGCACCCTGTCGGAGTGTGCCGCCGCCGCGGCCGATGACCTGACGGTGATCAGCAACCTGATCGAGGCCCGCTTCATCACCGGTCGCAGCGCCCTCTTCGACCAGCTCCAAGCCGCCATCGCGCCGGACCAACTCTGGCCAACCGACCGCTTCTTCGAGGCCAAGATCGCCGAGCAGCACAAGCGCTGGCAGCGCTACGGTGAGACCGCCTACAACCTCGAGCCGAACATCAAGGAGAATCCGGGCGGCCTGCGCGACATCCAAATGATCTCCTGGGTGACCAAGCGTCACTTCGGATCAGACTCGCTGCACGAACTGGTTGAGCACGGCTTCATCACCGAGAGCGAGCATCTCGCACTGATCGAAGGCCGCGCTCTGCTTTGGCGCATTCGCTTTGCGCTGCACCGGCTCACGGGGCGTCACGAAGACCGGCTGCTGTTCGACTATCAGCGCACCCTCGCCGACCAATTCGGCTACAGCGACCACAGCGACAATCTCGCCGTGGAGCAGTTCATGCAACAGTACTATCGCACCGTGATGGAGCTGAACCGGCTCAACGAGATGCTACTGCAGCTGTTCCGCGAGGCCATCCTGTTAAACGATCGCATTGGTCCACCGGAGCCGATCAATCGCCGCTTCCAGAGCCGCAGCGGCTATCTGGAGGTGACCCATGAGCAGGTCTTCAGACGCCGACCGATTGCGCTGCTCGAGGTCTTCCATCTCCTGCAATTGCGCCCGAACTTGCGCGGCGTGCGCGCCTCGACCATTCGCCTGATCCGTGAAAACCGCTATCGGATAGACGACGCCTTCCGCGAAGACGTCCGCGCGCGTAGTCTGTTCATGGAAATCCTGCGACACCCCAGCGGGGTGACCCAGACCCTGCGCCGGATGAACCGCTATGGCGTGCTCGCCACCTACATCCCTGCTTTCGCCAATATCGTCGGGCGCATGCAGTACGACCTCTTCCACGTCTATACCGTCGATGAGCACAGCTTGCGGGTGCTGCGCAACCTGCGCCGCTTCTCAGTACCCGAGTACGACAGCGAGCTTCCGCTCTGTAGTGCCGTTGCGCGTCGCGTCCCAAAGCTCGAGATCCTTTATCTCGCCGGCCTGTTCCATGACATCGCCAAGGGCCGGGGCGGCGACCATTCGCTGCTCGGCGCGCATGATGCCTGGGACTTTTGCCAACTGCACTATCTGAGCGAATTCGACAGTCGACTCGTTGCTTGGCTGGTCGAGCACCACCTGTTGATGTCAGTGACGGCGCAGCGCAAGGACATCTCAGACCCAGCCGTGATCCAGGCCTTCGCTGAGCAGGTTGGTGATATCAACCGCCTCGACTACCTTTACCTGCTGACGGTGGCCGATGTCCGCGGCACCAACCCGAAACGCTGGTCCAGCTGGAAAGACGCCCTCCTGCGGGAGCTCTACCAGGCCGCTCGACACAGCCTCGACCGCGGGCTCGATAATCCACAGGCGCAAGACGTGCTGATCGAGCAGAAACAGACCGAAGCCATGCGCATCCTCGCGCGTCACGGCATCGAGGCCGAGGATTGCCGCAACCTCTGGTTCCGTTTCTCGGTCGACTTCTTTGCCCCCAGCCAACCCGAGGAGATCGCTTCGCAAACCAAGCGCATCCTCGAGGCCCGCGCTGAGGATCTACCCATCGTTAGCCTGCGCCGCTTGCCAACCCGCGGCTGCACCGAGATCTTCATCTACACGCGAGATCGCGAGAGCCTCTTCGTGCAGATCACGGCCTTGCTCGACCAGCGCAACCTCGACATCGTCAACGCCCGCATCATGACCACCGACGACAATATCGCGCTGAACGTCTTCCAGGTACTCACCCGCGACCACGAGCCGCTGGACGAGGGCGAGCCGAGCGAAGATTTAACGCGCGAGTTACGCCACGAGCTGCAGCAGCCACCCAACGCTGAGCTGCGCGTGAATCGCCGGCTGCCGCGGCAGCTGCGTTACTTCCCGATCGAGACACGCATCAGCTTTACCGAAGATGCCACCAATCAGCGCTCGCTGATGCATCTCACCACTCGTGATCGGCCCGGCCTTCTTGCGGAGATCGGCGCGGTCTTCGAAGGCTGTGATATCCAGGTACAGGGTGCCAAGATCGCCACCGTGGGGGCCGAAGTGGAAGACCTGTTTTTTATCGCCACCCGAGATGGAACACCGGTGCGCTGCGGTCAGACCCTGAGCTGCTTGCGGCGCGAGATCCATGACCGCCTTGATCAGGCTCAGACTCAGGGTCGCTGACGGCCTCAATCTTGAAATTCGTTAGACGCATCCCAGGTGCATTGATCGTAAAGGCTTTATTCGGATTGCCCATGTCGATCACACGCCCGTTACTGATACTCATGATCGGTCCGCTAGCGATTGCGAAGGTTAGCGCTACGGAGCCTGAGGATCGACGTGAAGACGCCGCAGCCGTTGAGCAGCCAGCACAGGGCCCCGCTACGGCAGCGCCCGGGTTCGGAACTCGCAATCCAAAGGCGCCGACGATGGCCCCTTATCAGGCTGGCGGATCGCCGGCACTTTTGCCTCCGGGCCCAGTCCCGGGCATGGTCAGAGAGCCGCGTCGTCCAGAGCCGGCCGGCTCACAGTCGACAGTCCCGCGCTGGCTCGAGGAGGTGCGGGCGCAACGCCGCGCTCTGCGTGATCAGCGGCGCGCGGCGCATCAGGCACGACTCGAGGCGCTGGACCCCATCGGTGCGGCAAAGCGCGATGAACGCAAAGAATTGATGCGACGACGGCAAGAAGAGATGCGCGAACTGATCGAAACCGAGCGTTTGCTTTACCTCAATCGCGGCCCTTGGTTCAACCCCTTGTTTCCCAGATCTCCACTCGCGCCCAAGCTTGATCCCCTTGCCGGCGGCAGCCTCGCGCCACAGAAGGCTAAGCGTGGGGAGCAGTCGACCAGCAGCGGCGACATCCAGGCACCCTCAGATTGGAACAACCTCTGGTACTACCACGGCTGGTGATCAGTGATCGGCGATCAACTCCAGCGCATTGGCATCCGGGTCGCGGGTAAAGAGTGCTCGGCGGCCTGATCGACTCATGGTATAGGAAATACCTGCGGCCTCAAGCGCCGCGGCAACCGCATCCAGATCACTCACGGTGGCCGCCAGATGCCGATCGCGACCCCCATGCGCCGGACGAGCCTCAACCGGGTCCGGATTAGGCAGCTCCAACAAGTGGATCTGCTGGCCGCCGATCCGCAGCCAGACGCCCGGATAGCCGAGGTCTGGCCGCCCCGGATCAACCTCGAGCCCGAGCAGATCTCGGTAGAAGCCGAGCGCACGCTCGGTATCAGCCACGACCAGGCTGACATGATGGATCGCATGAATCAGACGCATCGAATTACCTTCCCCCGTTGTGATGACTTGGACGTAGGTCTAAGCCCCGAGCAAAGGCCCAGCACCAGCCTTCTGGGCAAGCCCCATGCCATGGCTTGCGGCCGTTGCTCGAGTGGAGCAGATCGACACCCTAGCCTATACTCGCGGATTGTTCCTCGATCCCGCTTTACAATGGCGCTGCAGCTCAAGACTCGCTGCGCCGCCCCCTCGTCGCAATGAATCCAAACCTTAGCCGCCTACAACCTTACCCATTCGAGAAGTTGGCGGCGCTGATGCGCGATATCGAGCCGCCCGCCGAGATGTCGGCAATCGCGCTCTCGATCGGCGAGCCCAAGCACGCAACGCCGTCCTTCATTGCCAACGCGCTGGTCGCCCATGTCCGCCAGCTCTCGAGCTACCCCAGCACGCGCGGGCTGCCTGAGTTACGCCAGGCGATCGCCGACTGGCTCGGCCATCGCTTCGGGCTCGGCCCCAGCGGCATCGACCCGCAGACCCAGGTGCTGCCGGTCAACGGCACCCGCGAGGCCCTGTTCGCCTTCGCCCAAGCGGTCATCGACCCGCGCGAGGATGCGCTGGTGCTGATGCCGAACCCCTTCTACCAAATCTACGAAGGCGCTGCACTGCTCGCTGGCGCCACGCCCTATCTGCTCCCCTGCACCGAGGAGACGCAGTGGCTGCCAGACCTCGAGTCTGTCCCGCAAACGGTTTGGGAGCGATGCCGACTCATCTACATCTGCTCACCCGGTAACCCGACCGGCGCGGTGATGGACCAGGCCCAGCTGATGCGGCTGATCGAACTGGCGCAGCGGTACGACTTCATCATCGCCTCCGATGAATGCTACGCCGAGCTCTATCTCGACGAGGCCAACCCACCACCAGGTCTCCTGCAGGCCGCCGCCGCGCTGGGCCTCGACGACTACCGTCGTTGCATCTGCTTTCACAGCCTGTCGAAGCGCTCGAATGCACCGGGACTCCGCTCTGGCTTCGTCGCCGGCGATGCCCAGCTGATCGAGCCGTTCTTCCAGTACCGGACCTATCATGGCTGCGCGATGCCGCTGCAGCATCAGCAGGCGAGCCTGCTGGCC
>CAZEZH010000026.1:0-31070 GCA_964516305.1 uncultured Halochromatium sp.
GTGAAGCTCGCATTCCTGGGGCAGTTCACCAAGTTCGAGAATCTGGCTGAAGACCTCTACAGCGATCTGGGGTACCAATGATCGTCGGTCCCATTGCGCAGATCGATCTCGATGCGCTGCGGCACAATCTCGGCGTTTGCCGGGCGGCGGCGCCCGAGAGCCGCGTCTGGGCGGTGATCAAGGCCGATGCCTATGGCCATGGCATGGGGCACTGTGCGGCAGCGCTGCAGGAGGCGGACGGTTTCGCCGTGGCGCGGGTGCAAGAGGCACTCGGACTGCGAGCCATTGGGATCAGCAAGCCACTCTTAGTGATGGAAGGGGTGGCCAACGCGACCGAGCTCGGCGCGGTGCTGTCCATGCAGGTGGAGCTGACCGTGCATGCAAGCTGGCATCTCGATCTGATCCTGGGCCAGCTGCAGGCCAGCCCCCAGCCGAAACCGCAGCGCGTCTGGCTCAAGCTCGATACCGGCATGGGGCGGCTGGGCCTCCATCAGGCTGAGGCCATCGCGCTGATCGAACGGATGCGCGCGCTGACGTCGGCAAACGCAACCTCGACGCCGCTCCTGGAGTTGGCTGGAATCATGACGCATCTGGCCAACGCCGATGATCCGATCCATCCAATGACCGCGGCGCAATGCGAGCAGGCGAGGGCGCTTGCCGAGCGCTTCGACCTGTCGTTATCGATCGGCAATTCGGCCGGCATCCTCGCTCATCCGGCCGCGCGCAGTGATTGGGTGCGGCCGGGCATCATGCTCTATGGTGGCTCGCCGTTGCTAGACCAATCCGCGGCGGCGCTTGATCTGCAGCCCGTGATGACACTCTCCAGCCAGCTCATCGCCGAGCGTGAGCTGGAAGCCGGCGCGCCGATTGGCTATGGCAGTACTTATCGCTGCCCGGAGCCGATGCGCGTCGGCGTCGTCGCCATCGGCTACGGTGACGGCTATCCGCGCCATGCGCCGACCGGCACCCCAGTGCTGATCCGCGGTCGGCGTGCCGCCTTGCTCGGGCGCGTCTCAATGGACATGATCAGCGTCGATCTTCGCCAGATACCGGATGCGAGGGTTGGCGACGCGGTGATCCTCTGGGGGCAGGGACTGCCGGTGGAGGAGGTGGCCGGGCAGGTCGGCACCATCAACTACGAGCTGCTCTGTCGGCTCTCGCCGCGGGTGCGATTGGTCCATGACGAGGATGTGATGAAGACTTCCACACAGGGGCCGCGATCTTGAGTCCAACCACTGCCAAGGGCCGCAGCGTCTACGTCTGCAACAGCTGCGGCGCTCAGTCGCCGAAATGGAGCGGACGCTGTGCGGATTGCGGCGCCTGGAACAGCATCGAGCAGGTTGCGCTGCCGCCCAAGGCCGCGACACGATCCGGCGGTAGCGGCTACGCCGGAGCCGCTGGCAAGGCCGCAGGCGCCGACCTCAGCGCTATCCACCGACTCGCTGAGATCGCCCCCGAGCAGGAGGTCCGCACCCCAAGCGGCATCGGTGAGCTCGACCGAGTGCTCGGCGGTGGGCTGGTGCAAGGCTCGGTCGTGTTAATCGGGGGTGATCCGGGCATTGGCAAATCGACGCTGCTGCTGCAAGCCTGCGCTGCGATCGATGCCAACCCGGCCTTCGCCTCCAGCAAAGGCTCGGTGCTCTATGTGACCGGTGAGGAGTCGCCGCAGCAGGTCAGCCTTCGTGCTCAGCGCCTGGGTCTTGAGCCTGGTGGACTGAATCTCCTGGCCGAGACCTGCATCGAGCAGGTCCTGGCGATTGCCGCGGCCGAGGCCCCCCGAGTGTTGGTGATCGACTCGATCCAGACGCTATTCACCGAGGCTCTGACCTCGGCGCCGGGCTCGGTCTCACAGGTGCGCGAGACCGCCGCCCAGTTGGTGCGCTATGCAAAGCTCACCGATACCACCGTGTTCCTGGTCGGCCATGTGACCAAGGAAGGCGCCTTGGCCGGGCCGCGGGTGCTCGAGCACATGGTCGACACGGTGCTCTATTTCGAGGGCGAATCCGGCAGTGCCCATCGGCTGGTGCGCGCGGTCAAGAACCGCTTCGGCGCCGTCAACGAGCTTGGCGTCTTCGCGATGACCGATTGTGGGCTGCGTCAGGTCTCGAATCCCTCGGCGATCTTTCTCTCTCGTCACTCGGAGCCGGCACCGGGCTCGGTGGTGCTAGTCACGCGCGAGGGCACCCGGCCGATGCTGGTCGAGGTGCAGGCGCTGGTCGATCAGAGCCCACTGGCCAATCCACGTCGGCTCGCGGTGGGGCTAGAGCAGAATCGGCTGGCGATGCTACTGGCGGTGCTCCACCGGCACGGCGGTATTGCGATGTTCGATCAAGATGTGTTCACCAATGTCGTCGGCGGCGTGCGGGTGACCGAGACCGCCGCCGATCTGGCGTTGCTGCTCGCCGTGCTCTCCAGTTTCCGTGATCGGGCCTTACCGGTCGATCTGGCCGTCTTTGGTGAGGTCGGGCTCTCCGGGGAGATCCGCCCGGTGCCCAATGGGCCGGATCGGCTCCGCGAGGCTGCCAAGCATGGTTTCAAGCAGGCGGTCGTGCCCAAGGCCAACGTGCCCAAAGGGGGCGTCGACGGCCTAAAGATCCGGTCCGTATTGACGCTGCGAGAAGCCATTGATGCGGTTTGAGCAGAGGCGCACGCACCGCACGCGCCTCATACACTGACCAAATCGGCATTAAGCTCGGCGACATCCTAGCCTCAATGCGCAGCAGCTCGTGCCGCCTGATCACGGGTGAAGAAGCGACCACCGCGTATGAAGCCGGAGACGATCTCAGGTTCGGCTGCGATCACACGGCCCTCAGCATCGCGGCTTTGCACCCAGTCTTCCGGAAGGCCTTCGAGGACGTGGATCGGCGCAGGTCTGCCATCACTAAACCGCGACAGTTCACATTCACCGGTCGTCAGATTGAGGTAGCCAGGTCGCCAGCCCGCCGCGCGATTGCTTTGGCTGATGCCGCGCGTTTCAGCGTAGAGCTGATTTTCGTGGCTTAGCGCTAGCGTCGTCAGTGCACTACGCATCCGCCGTGAGTGCTCGCTGCAGTTTGGATCCGGGTTAAGCGCTTGAGTTTCGATCTGGAGTTGAGTTTGGTCGTCGTACATTGCAGTGCTCCTCTTGCAGTTACCTTAGTTATCGGCACTAGCGACTAAATCAGCATGCTTGGTCGAGCAAAAGAGGAGCAAGTCGATCCGGTTCCGGTTTGTTCTGTGATTGTCTTCACAGTATAGGGTCAGGCACTTTGGTCATGAACCAGCCATCTCGCCCACCGCGCTCAGCATCGCGCGATGCGAAGCGATCAAGAATTGGTTAAGGGCCTCGGTCTCTTCGAATCGCTTGCGCAGACGGGCCATGGCGACACGCTCGCTGTATGCGCATAATGTATATTATGTAAAGTGATGCAGTGATCGGCTACTACCCTGTGCTAAGCTCGCTCCCTGCTTAGTACCAACTTGCGTACGTCATCGTCCGCCTCCATTCCTTGAGCGCTCCCTATCCCAACCAGCCCCGTAAACGGTTCGGTCAGAATTTTCTCCACGACCCTGGGGTGATTCAACGCATCATCGATGCCGTGAATGCACAATCCGATCAGCATCTGGTCGAGATCGGTCCCGGCCAGGGCGCCATCACCGCGGGCCTGCTGGAGACCGCCGGAGCGCTCGACGCCATCGAGCTGGATCGGGATCTGATCGTCCCGCTGACCGAACAGTTTGGTGGCACGCCGTTGAGACTCATCAACGCCGATGCGCTGACGCTCGACCTTTGCGGTCTGTTAGACGACACCCAAGAGGTCCAGTCGCGGACGCAGAGCGCGAGCCGACTGCGCCTCATCGGCAATCTGCCCTACAACATCTCGACGCCGCTGTTGTTTCGGTTCTTGGAGCAGGCCGATTGCATCGAGGACATGCATCTGATGTTACAGAAAGAGGTGGTCGACCGGATGACCGCGGAGCCAGGCACGAAGGTCTATGGCCGGCTCTCGGTGATGGTGCAGACCTTCTGCTCGGCACAGCGCCTGTTCGTGGTCTCCGCTGGCGCCTTTCGGCCCGCCCCAAAGGTCAGCTCGGCGGTGGCTCGATTACGCCCACATCGCCCGCTACCCTACCCGCTCGCCGATCCCGGCTGGCATGCCCGCATTGTTGCGGCGGCCTTTGCGCAGCGTCGCAAGACCTTGCGCAATAGTCTCTCTGGGCTGATCACTCCAGAGCAGATGATCGCGTTGGACATTGACCCCGGTGCTCGCGCAGAAACCCTCTCTGTCGCCAACTTCGTTGCACTCGCGAATGCCTCGAGCGCTTGCATTGACGCGCAAATTCCCTGAGATTGGGAGCGTTTTAAGGTTTATGTTGAGCCCATGACGGGAGAAGGTTAGCTGATGAGCGACGAGGTTTCCGAGACCGAACACCAGGAGCAAGAAGGCATGGATAAGGAGGGCGGCGAGCTTGCCCGGGCGCGTGATGTGCTACCGTCGCTGATCCACCTGCTGCCGGTTGCCTCGCGTCCATTCTTCCCTGGCCAGGCAGTGCCGTTACTGATGGATTCGGAGTTTTGGCTGCCGACCATGAAAGCGGTCGGCGAGACCGAGCACAAGATCTTGGGTGTGGTGCTGGTCAGCAGCGATACCTCTGAGGAGGCCCGCACCGGCGACTTCAAACCGGTGGGTACCGCCTGTCGTGTGCATCGGGTGCATTCGGAGGAAGGCAAGTTGCAGGTGCTGGTCGAATGTCTGCAGCGCTTTCGGATTGATAACTTCGCTAGCCGCAAGCGCCCATTCTCGGCGCGCGTCGACTATATGCCCGAGCCGTCGCCAGAGCCCGAGGATCAGATCAAGGCCTACGCGATGGCTGTGATCAATACCATCAAGGAGTTGCTGCCGCTCAATCCCCTCTACGTCGAAGAGCTGAGGATGTTCCTCGACCGCTTCGGCCCGGATGATCCGTCGCATCTCGCCGATTTTGCTGCCAGTCTGACCACATCAACCAAGGAGCAATTGCAAGAGGTGCTCGAGGCCGTGCCGCTGATGAAGCGCATGGAGAAGGTGCTGGTGCTGCTCAATAACGAGCTCGAACTGGCCAAGGCGCAGCACTCGATCCGCCAGTCGGTCGAGGAGCGTATGCAAAAGCAGCAGCGCGAGTTCTTCCTCAAGGAGCAGCTTAAGGTCATCCAAAAGGAGCTCGGTATCGCCAAGGACGATCGCACGGCGGAGATGGATAAGTTCAAAGATCGCCTGAAGAAGCTGACACTGACCGAGGAGGCACAAAAGCGTGTCGATGAGGAGATGGGCAAGCTGGCGATGCTCGAGACCGGTTCGCCCGAGTACTCGGTCACGCGGAATTATCTCGATTGGATCACGTTACTGCCCTGGGGCCTGCATTCCAAGGATAAGCTCGATCTTAAACGGGCGCGACGGGTGCTGGATCGCGATCATTATGGCCTTGAGGACGTTAAGAATCGCATCCTCGAGTTCCTTGCCGTCGGCATCCATAAAAGCGAGATTGCCGGCTCGATCATCCTGCTCGTTGGTCCGCCTGGTGTCGGCAAGACCTCGATCGGGCGCTCGATCGCCGATACCCTTGGCCGGCGTTTCTATCGCTTCTCGGTCGGCGGCATCCGCGACGAGGCTGAGATCAAGGGCCATCGTCGCACCTACATCGGCGCCATGCCCGGCAAGTTCCTGCAGGCGGTCAAGGATGCCGGCACCGCCAACCCAGTCATCATGCTCGATGAGATCGACAAGATCGGCGCCAGCTATCACGGCGACCCAGCCTCGGCGCTGCTCGAGGTCCTCGACCCGGAGCAGAACGTCGACTTTCTCGATCATTACCTGGATCTCCGCTTCGATCTCTCAAAAGTGCTCTTCGTCTGCACCGCCAATCAGACCGACAGCATCCCTAGTCCCCTGCTCGACCGCATGGAAGTGATTCAGCTCTCTGGCTACATCGCCGAGGAGAAGCTGGCGATTGCCAAGAAATATCTGCTCCCGCGGCAGATTGATCGCGCCGGCCTGCCGAAGACCACGGTCAGGCTGAAGACCAAGGCGCTACGCACCTTGATCGAAGGCTATGCCCGGGATGCTGGCGTGCGGCGGCTGGAAAAGCAGCTTGGCAAGATCGTGCGCAAGGTGGCGGTGAAGATGCTCGAGGGCGCCGAGACGCCGATCGAGATCGACTCGGCGATGCTCAAAGATTATCTCGGTAGTCCGGTGTTTCGTGATGAACGGAAGCTCTCAGGCCCGGGCGTGGTCACAGGTTTGGCATGGACAGCAATGGGCGGCGCCACGCTATCGATTGAGGCCCTCCGCACCCATGAGTTCGCGCGTGGTTTCAAGCTCACCGGTCAACTCGGCGATGTGATGAAGGAGTCTGCCGATATCGCCTATGGCTACATCGTCAGTCATGCGGCTGAATTTGGCACCGATCCGGCGTTTTTTGAGAAGGCCTTCATCCATCTGCATGTGCCGGCTGGTGCAACACCGAAGGATGGCCCATCGGCCGGCATCACCATCGCCTCAGCCCTGCTCTCGCTGGCACGGAACAAGCCGGTGCGCCGCATCGCGATGACCGGCGAGCTGACCCTGACCGGCGAGGTCTTTCCGATCGGCGGCGTACGCGAGAAGCTGATTGCGGCCCGGCGCGCCGGTATCAAAGAGATCCTACTACCCGAAGACAACCGCGGCGAGTTCGACGAGGTGCCAGAACACGTCAAGAAAGGGCTCTCGGTGCACTTTGTCAGTCGCTTCGAGAACGTCGCCGAACTGTTGTTTGCGGTCAAGGTGTTTTCACGCAGGTAGCGCCTTGGAAGCCAAGAAGCTCGATACCTTCGACGACATCTTTGGGGACGAAGCCTGATGCCCCAGCTCCCTTCAGGCCCAAGCGGCGGGCTCTGGTTCCGCGAGAAGTTGATCGGCGATCTTGGCGATCTGTCGGAACAGCTGATCCGGAGCCCGTGCACGCAAGGTTGATTCGCAGTTATAGCCCCAGGTCACCGCACCGGCTTTGGCGCCGGCGCGGCGCGCAGCCTCGATATCTCGCACCTCATCGCCAATATAGATCAGGGCCGCAGGGGGCAGCCTGAGACGTCGGCTCAGCCGTTTGAGGCGCCGATGCTTGCCATTGAGTGCGGCCCCGCATTCAAAGGCCTCGATGCCTGCACAGAGCGAGGGGCCGAGCACCGTGCGAATATTCTCGGCCGCGTTCGAACTCATGATCGCGACGCGGAGATCGCTGACGGCGAGCTCAGTGAGCAGTGGCTCGACCCCCTCAAACAGCCCGATTCGATCGATATCACGCGCCATCCTGCGGCGCAGGTCCCGTGCGATCCAAGGGAGCTTCCAGCGTGGTACGCGAAGCTCGCGAAAAATCGCGTCGGCGCTGAGGTGGCGGAGTCTAGCTGCGTCATCGGCCGCGACTTGACGGAAACCCCACTCGCGTGCCACCGCATTGAGTTCAGCGGCAAACCAGGGGAAGCTGTCGGCCAAGGTGCCGTCGAAATCGAACACCACAGCCTCGATTCGGGTCGGTGCCGGGTTGCTCCGGTCAATCTTGGCCACTGAGGCTTCGTCCTCCTAGGTTCATCCGATGGAATTCCTCGACCTCGCCCCGCTGCTGTTTGTGCTCGCGCTCTTCGCGGGGTTGATCGATGCCATCGCCGGTGGGGGTGGGCTAATCACCGTGCCGGCGCTGCTCTGGGCGGGACTGCCGCCGGTCTCAGCGCTGGCGACCAACAAGGCGCAGGCGGTCTGGGGCTCGTTCGCGGCGACCGCGCATTTCGTCCGCCAAGGCACCATCGATCTGCGCCGCACATCTCTGCTCGTGGTTTGCACCTTCATCGGCTCGGCACTGGGCGCCCTGCTGGTCCAGTATCTGGGGTCCGAACTGCTGGCGCGATTGGTACCGCTGCTGTTGATCGCGTTCGCGCTCTACTTTCTGTTCTCACCACGGGTCTCGGACCTGGATTCGCAGCAGCGCATCGGCCTGCCTGCGTTTGCGCTGACCATCGGTTTCGGTGTTGGTTTCTATGATGGCTTCTTTGGGCCTGGCACGGGTACCTTCTTCGCGATGGGATTTGTCGCCCTGCTCGGCTTTGGCATGCGTCGGGCCACTGCTCACGCCAAACTCCTCAACTTCACCAGTAACCTGGCGGCGCTCTTGTTCTTTCTGTTCGGCGGGCATGTGGTCTGGTCGCTGGCGCTGATCATGGCCGGCGGCCAGCTTGCTGGCGGCTGGTTGGGTGCCCACCTGGTGCTTCGCCACGGGACCGGACTGGTGAGACCTGTGTTAGTTGTCGCCTCGGTTGTGATCTCGCTCAAGCTGTTGTTGTGGGGTTAAGGCGATTGTCGGCGCTGGTTGAAGGCCGACCTAAAGACGTTGGTCGTTTGCAAGCTCCAGGTGGTTGTCGAGAATGCTATAATCATACCTTTGGTGTTCGTCTATTTCTGCTTTTTTGGCAAGGTGTCATTATGGCGACTAAGCGTCTCTGGCGTCGAATCAGTTTGATCTTATTCGTTGCCATTCCATTGTTGCTGATGATCGCTTTGCCGGTCATTGTGTTGCTTTATGCCGATGTGATTGTTGATATCTGGTGGTACCAATCGCTCGGATTGGAGTTTTATTTCTGGCAGCGCCTGCTATATAGCTACATTATATTTGCTATCTTTACCACGCTGTTTTTCTTCTTCTTTTACTTTAATTTCAGGATAGCCAGCCGCTACATGCGAATCAAGCGCCTGGTTCCGGATAAATTTCTACTGCGGCTTAAGGGCAAAAAGAACCAGTCATCAGTGCAAAATGCGCTGGTTCTGCAATCGCAAGAAGGGCCGAAGCGCAGCCGCTTCTTGCAACATAGTTGGCTCATCTTTGGCTTAAACAAGTTAACGCTTCTAGCCTCCCTCGGTCTAGCAATTGCTATCGCCTACCCATTGTATTCTCAGTGGGAAGAAACGCTGTTATTCATCTTCGCCCCGAGCGCTGGCATTACTGATCCATTCTATGGTCAGGATATCAGCTTTTATCTATTCGCATTGCCGCTATTTCGTCATATTCTACTCGAAGTCTTTGTCGCGCTTACTGTCTTGCTGGTGATACTTGGCCTCATCTATTACCTGCAGCACCAGGAGTTGAAAAAGCGCGACATGAATATCGCGGTGGGCGCCAGGCGGCATCTTAGTGTGATTGTCGCGCTGATGCTTTGCGTCGGCATCGCGGAAATAATGTTCCAGCGTTACAGGTTGCTGTATGGCGACAGTCATACGCCGCTCTTTTTCGGTCCTGGCTATACGGAAATGAATATCGTGCTGCCGCTGATCTGGGCATCGGTATGCATGCTGCTTGCGCTTGGCGTCATTAGCATTTGGTATCTGAATACAAAGCGCGGGTTATCGATTGTGGTGTTCTTCTCGGTACTGCTAGCCGCAACCCTTGGCCTGCGTTACTGGGAAGCCATTCCCAGAACTATTCAGGACTACCTGGTTGCACCAGATGAGCTGGCCCGGCAAAAGCTTTATATCGACTATAATATCTCCGCCACACTGGATTCGTTCGCTTTGAACGAGGTCGAGACGCGACCCTATGAGATCCCAGCCGACCCTGGCGATTCCGAGTACATTGATCCCATTAGCGTCGATTCAGTCGCGCTGCGCAATATTCCCGTGTGGGATCGAGACGTTCTGATCGATGTGTATCGCGAACTGCAAGAAATTCGAAGCTATTACAGCTTCCTCTCGGTGAACACGGATCGCTATACCATCGACGGCCGCTATCAGCAGGTCTTTCTCGCTGCGCGCGAATTGGATTTCGACCATCTGCCGCAGGATTCGCAAAATTGGGTCAATCGCTGGTTCCGATATACTCACGGCTATGGCGCTGTGATGACACCCGCAGCGCAGTTCGGCGAGGAAGCCATGGAGTGGTTCCTTAAGGATATGCCGCCGCGCTCCGATTATGGCTTGACGACCGAAGAGCCTGCTATCTATTACGGTATGCAGGATCTGTATGACGTGATCGCACCCAATGCGTTGGGAGAGATTTCCTATCCAGGCGAGACCGGGGTGGTGCAGGACGACTATCGTGCCGATACCGCTATCCCGATCGATAGCTGGTTCAGGCGCGCCATCTTTGCCCTGTATTATCGCGATTACAAGCTGTTTTTCACCACGGCCATCCAATCAGATAGCCAGATTCTCATCCGCCGAAATGTGCCGAGCACAATTCGCGTGATCACCCCCTTCCTGGAACTCGATGATGATCCCTATCTTGTGGTGACAGCAGAGCATCTGTACTGGATTATCGATGCCTACACCCTCTCTGATCGTTATCCTTATGCCGAGCCCGTAAACTCTAATGTCGGCGCTCATCCCGATCATGGGATGGCAAGCCCGATCGCCAAGGAATTCAACTATATTCGTAATTCCGTGAAGATCGTCGTCGATGCCTATACTGGGGAGATGAGCTACTACCTTGCCGACCCGAATGACCCGATCGCACGCGCCTACCAGCGGATGTATCCCGGCCTGCTCAAAGACATGGATCAGTTCCCGCAGGCGCTGAAAGCGCACATCCGTTACCCGCAGGATCTCTTTACCACCCAGATGCAGGTGTATGCGAAATATCATCAGAAAGACCCGACGGTCTTTTATGCTCAAGAAGACCGTTGGATGTTTCCGCAAATTTCGCGTGCAGACGAGGTCAATACGCTGTTTCCCTATTATGTCACGCTGAATCTGATCGACCGCTCGCGTTTCGAGCACCTTCTGCTGGCGCCCATGAATCCTAAGGGGCGCGACAACATGCGTGCCTTTGCGGTCGTGAGTTCGGATGCGGAGAACTATGGCCGGATCATCGTCTATAGTCTCCCCACCGGCAAACTGGTACTTGGTCTATCGCAGATTGACGCGCTGATCGAGCAAGATTCCACCATTGCCGAACAGTTTACCCTCTGGGGACGCGGCGGCGCGGAGATCCAGCGCGGCAAGCTGATCCTGATTTTGCTCGACGATGTGATCACCTATGTGCAGCCGGTTTATCTCAAGGCGGCGCATGGTGTGAAGATCCCCCAGCTCAAGCGGGTGATCGTAAGTCAAGGCGGCGAGGTGGAGATGGCTCCTTCACTGGAAGAAGCCTTAGCCGCCCTCCGCGAGCGGCAGCGGCAACGCAACGAGAAGGAGCGCGGGAGGACGGCGGCGGAGCATTCGGAGGAATCGTCGCGGCTCGAGCCTGGCCCAGAGTCTGGCGAGGCTGCGTCAGCCGCGGCCGATGCGCTCAGCGTCGGCAGCCATCCCAACGCTTCCAACGCGTCAGGTCCGAGCCCTGACTGAGCGCGAGCCCGATCCGATGACGTGCCACCAGCTCATCGCCATGGCCGAGGCCGGTCTCGTTGCTACCCACATAGTAGAGCCGAAACAAGCCGTCTTCCATCGGCACCAGGCAGGGCGTGCCAACCGCGAACGCATCCCAGGCACCGGAGCCGCTCTCGGCATGGGCAAAGATCGAGCCGTCCGGCTCCGAGCCGGGGCGTCGCGTCCAGTGCACACCGTCGTCGGACTCGGCCAGCCCGATCGAATGGCCATTGCCAGCAACACCCTCGTAAACCATCAGCCAGCGCCCTTCGTGCCAGAACACTTGGCGAGTCCCAATGCCTAGTCCATCGAACGCGTCCGGCTCACCGGGGCCGAGCACCTCGCCACGTTTGCGCCAGTGCAGACCATCGCCGGATTCGGCCAGGCCGACGCCAAAGACCATCCGTGCTGGGTCCAGGCTGTGATAGTAGAGCCGCCAGTGGTCATGACGCACCCGCACCACCTGCGGCCAGCCCAAGCTCGCGGCATCAAAGGCATTGGGCTCGCCGAAGTCCAACAAGGCGCCCTGATACGGCCCCTCAAGACGTTGCCAATGCAGGCCGTCACGAGAGATCGCGCTGCCTGGTCGCAGACGCAGACCTTTGACGTCGAAGCGCCCGATGCGGAACCGGCTCTGATCCCCACCGAGGTACCACATCCAGTACAGCCCGTCCTCATAGCGCACGCAGCTGACGCCGACATGGGTCGAATCGAAGCGCGTTGGATCAGGATGGGCCTCGAGCACGGCTCCGCGCGTCAGTGGGCCGCTGATTCGCATCCAATGCAGGCCATCGTCGGACTCGGCCAGCCCGATACGCCCGGTCGGGAGATTGATCTCGGGGTCGAAGTCCTGGTCCCGGCCGTAGTACCACATTCGCCAGCGTCCATCTGGTAGGCGCAAAACGCAGGGACCGGAGACCCGATCGTCATCCCAATGCCCGGTCGGGCCTGGGCCGAGCAGCAGGCCTTCTAGACTGGTATCTCTCGTCATCGGTGGCTTCCCGTGATCTGTGTCAAAAAGGCGTGATCTCGGCCGATATTTTGACCGGCGAGGTCAATGTTGCAGAGGTCTCTCAGTGTACCCTCGCGGCGCTGGCTAGCGGGTGCACACCGGCACCCTGTCGATTTTTATCAAATGATCCCGGGCACAGCGCGGAGTAAGCTGTCCTGGCTCGGTCCCAATGAACGAGCACCACGAGCACCCCATCCATGGTGGGCTCGGGAACACCACCCTGAGGAGATACGACACATGGCAGAGATCATCACGGCCGTCTACGAGGCTGAGGACACATTGGCCAACGTGCGCAACGATCTAGTTTCGATCGGCATACCGCAGGAGAAGATCCGCGTGAGCCCCGACAAGCATCAGGTTCAGGTCATGGCCCCAGAGGTTTCAGACGCTGAGATCCGGGAGATCCTCGAGCGACATCAGCCCAAGGAGATCCATACCTGAGGCCTTCTAGTCGGCGGCGGCAGTATTCGCCGTCGCCAAAGACCGCTGCCATAGGGGATTTCTGTCGAAGCTCAGCCCGCGTCCAGCGGGGCGAACAGCAGTTCTAGATCCTCGTGGCTCAGCGACTTGGTTGCGCTGCCGCCACCTTCGAGCATGGCGTCGGCGAGTGTCTGCTTGCGCGCCTGGAGTTCAGTGACGCGTTGCTCGACCGTGCCCTCGGTCAGTAGCTTATAGACGAAGACCGGCTTGTCCTGGCCGATCCGATGCGCCCGGTCGGTGGCCTGCCGCTCGGCGGCGGGGTTCCACCAGGGATCGTAATGGATCACGGTATCGGCGGCCGTCAGGTTCAGGCCGCTGCCGCCGGCCTTGAGGCTGATCAGGAACAGCGGTACCTCATTAGCCTGAAAACGATCCACCGGCGTTTGCCGATCGCGGGTCTGACCGGTCAGTTTGACGTAGTCGTGGTCTTTGCGCTTTTTCATGCGCTCGCCCAGGGCTTTTTCGATCAGGCTCAACATGCTGGTGAACTGCGAGAACAGCAGCACCCGTCTTCCTTCATCCAGCAGCTCCGCGAGCAGCTCCATTAACAGGTCCAGTTTCGCTGAGCCATTCACCCGGCGCGCGTTCTCTAGCGAGACCAGACGCGGATCGCAGCAACATTGGCGCAGCTTGAGCAAGGCATCCAGGATGATGATCCCACTCTGAGCCAAACCCTTGCGCTCGACCTCCTTGCGCACCTTCTCGTGCAAGGCCAGACGCAGTGTTTCATAGAGATCGCGCTGATCGTCGGCCAAGGCGACCTCGCGCAGGATCTCGGTCTTCGGTGGCAGTTCAGCGGCCACCTCCTCCTTGGTGCGACGCAGCAGGAAGGGCGCGATCCGCCGGCGCAGAGGCCCGGTACGCTCATGCTCGCCATGGCGCTCAATCGGATTACGGAACAGGCGCCGGAAACCACGCTCGTCACCGAGCAGATCTGGCATCAGGAAATCCATCAGCGACCAGAGTTCGCCGAGATGATTCTCGAGCGGCGTGCCAGTCAAACAGAGCCGATGACGGGCATCCAACGAGCGCGCCGCCTGCGCGCCCTTGCTGCGCGGATTCTTGATCGCCTGCGCCTCATCGAGGATCAGCAGATGCCAGGGCTGGGCGCGGAGCACCTCCAGATCGCGCGGCAACAGGGCATAGGTGGTCAGCACCAGATCCTGCTCGGCGATGTTATCGAAGTGCTCTTGGCGTTTCGGCCCTTGCAGGATCACCACCCGCAGCGACGGCGCGAAGCGCTCGGCCTCGCGCTTCCAGTTGAACATCAGGCTGGTCGGCGCGACCACCAGGCTCGGGCGATCAGCGCGCCCGGCCGCCTTTTCGGTCAACAGATGGGCTAAGGCCTGAATGGTCTTACCTAGCCCCATGTCGTCAGCGAGTACGCCGCCAAGCTCGAAATCACGCAGGAATTGCATCCAGCTGACGCCTTCCTGCTGGTACGGCCGAAGCTCAGCCTTCAAATCGGCCGGCGGCGCAACCGGCTCGATGCGCTCGAACTCGCGCAGTCGCTTTCCCCAAGCCCGCGCCTGTTCGCCACCGCGCCAGCTCAACGTTGGCGCCTGCTGTTCCAGCTCCGCCAGTTCGCCGGCCTGCAAGCGCGACAGCCGCATCCGCCCATCCGCATCCAGGCGCGCCATCGGGTCGTAGAGCTCGACCAGGGTTGAGAGGATCGGCTTCAGCCGCTCGGCGGGGAAGAAGACATAGCGCCCATCGTCGAGCCGTAGACTGAATCGAGTCTCGTCAGCCAGTGCTGAGAGCGCCTCGGCCGAGAGATCAACGGCTGGGTTTTGAATCAGATTGAGCAGGATCGGCAGCAAGTCTAGGCGCTCGCCGTCGACTTCGACCCCCAGACTGAGATCCAGCCAGCGTCCGGAATCACCCTCCTCAATATCCAGATCCCAGTCGCCGACACGACCAACCCGAAAACGAAAGCTTGGATCGACCTCGATCCGCCAGCCCTCGCCCTCGAGCACCGGCAGATCCCGATCCATGAACGCCAGCCAGGCCTCGACTCGGGGCGGCCCAAAGGGTGCCCCAACCCGATCCGAGGTCTCGACCTTTTGCTCGAAGCCGAGCTTCTCGAGCCGCTTGAGCGCCGCTTGCTCGGCCTTGGGTTGGCGTTCGCACTCGATCATCACCCCGTCCTTGATATGGGAAACCTGATCCCTGGGCTCGCGCGGGTCGACCATCGCCCCGGCGTAATCGAGATTGAGGCGGGCCTCATCCTCCCACTGCGGCTCTGACGCACCGGCATAACCCCAGGGGCCATAGCCAGGAACCCCTGGCACGGCATGACTCAACAGCCGCAAGCAGGGCGTTGGCGCATCGACGCTGACCCGGCGATGCTTGGGCTGCGGCGGTGTCGGCAATTTGAGCGCCTTGAGCCGAGTGCGCGACTGCTCCTTGAAGGCATCAAGATGAGCAAGCGGGATCGCCGGCGCCCGCACCAGCGCGGTCGCCTCGCGCTCACCGAGCGGGGTTTCGATGGGGCCGCACTCGCCTGAGCTCGGGTCAAGGTACCAGGGCGGACAGAGGGGCAAGAGCACGAGCCCCTCGCGCTCGGTGTCGAAGTGCAGATGGAGCTGGGAATCCTCACCCCAACGCCAGCTCAACTTGCCAGCGACCGGACCGCCTCGCGTCAAGCGCGGTCCTTCCTGGTCCCGCCAGTAACCCCGGCCGGACCTGAGCACGGCTTCCAGCAGTTCGATACCCAGATCGTCGCTGAGGACCGCGGCACCAAACTCGCCACCGCTCGGCTGCGCCGTGGACAGCGCGATGATGCTTCGATCCTCAGGCCGGATGAAACGCCCCTTTGAGTGCGCGCGCAGATTGAACGAGGCAGGTTTGCCGTAGCCGCCACTCTTGAGCGTTCGCACCTTGACCGCATTCAGAATCACCTTGGCGTGGGAAGTGGCTGGCGTCTGTAGTCGCAGTCGATAGAGCAGCCACTGCTGATCGTCTTCTTCAAGATCCAACTGCTCGGTTTCATAGAGCCAGCTCGCGATCTGCACCGGCAGCACCTCGCTAGGCGGAGCCGGCCGCAGGCGGCGCGGAAGCTGAGTCTCAGGCCCTTCCGTCTCCGCATTAGCGGCCAACAAGACCGCGGCCACATGCTTGCAGTTCCAGCCCACAGGGCAAGAGCAGTGCCCGCGGATGCTGATCCGCGGCCCCGCGCTATCATCGATCTGCACCACGACCTGATACATGCGGGCGCCGGACCCTCGCACCCGACCCGAGATCACGCCTTTGTCTGCGCGTTGATCGATACTGAGCACATGCCCGTCTTTAAGGTAGCGGCGACCTCTTTCCACATAGGCAACCGGCAGCAGATGTTCGAGCTGCTGTTCATTAAAGATCATGATGGGGAGGAAGTCGCCTGGGTCTGCTGGATCGGTGAGTTGTCGCGCGTCCTTGCGGCCGTCGCAGGTTAAATACTACCTTGCTCGCGCAAGACAGCCCAACATCAGGCATCTTTAAGCCGCCAATTAGCCGCATCCCCACTTGCATCCGAAGGCTTCAGCGGGACTCGAGCATCCGGCGCCCGCCATCAAGCCACGCCAAACCTAAGGCACCGACGCTAGGAAACCGCAGATTGAGTGACCAGAAAACAACGCGATACGAGCATTTGGCAGAGCATACACCGATGATGCAGCAGTACTTCCGGATCAAGGCCGAGTATCCGGACTTGCTGCTGTTCTATCGCATGGGGGATTTCTACGAACTATTCTTCGAGGACGCCGAGCGCGCCGCCCGGCTGCTCGATATCACCCTGACCAAACGCGGCCAGTCTGCCGGGCAGCCGATCCCGATGGCCGGGGTACCTTATCACGCCGCCGAGGGTTATCTGGCGCGGCTGGTGAGGCATGGCGTCTCGGTTGCGATCTGCGAGCAGAAGGGCGATCCGGCTAAGGCCAAGGGGCCGGTCGAGCGCGAGGTGGTTCGCATCGTCACCCCGGGAACCCTGACCGACGAGGCACTGCTCGAGGAACGGCAAGAGAGTCTGATCTGCGCCCTAACTGAGTCTGAAGGCAAGTCTGGCGCAGCGGCCCAATCGGGCGCCAGGTCAGATGCGCACTCGGGCGGGCGCGTTGGGCTTGCGGTGCTGGAGTTGGCCAGCGGACGTTTCTCGGTATTCGAGATCGATGGCCAGGAGGCACTCGCGGCAGAGCTGGAGCGTCTGCGGCCGGCCGAGCTACTGCTCAGCGAGAGCAGCCGGCTGCCTGAACAGCTGGGCGAGCACCTAGCGACTGGCTTGGCGGCCGGCATCACGCGCCGTGCGCCTTGGCAGTTTGACGCCGACAGTGCCGAGCGCCTGCTCTGCGAGCAATTCGGCACCCAGGATCTCAGCGGCTTTGGCTGTGCTGGGATGCGACTCGCGATCGGCGCCGCCGGCTGTCTGCTGCAATATGTGAAGGAAACGCAGCGCGTCGCCCTGCCCCATCTGCGCAGCCTGCGCACCGAGACCCGCGACGATGCGTTGATCCTGGATGCCGCCACCCGACGCAACCTGGAACTGACCCGCTCGCTCAGCACGGCCTCGGGCGCCAGCACGAGCGATCAGCATACGCTCGCCGGCATCATGGATCGCACCGCGACCGCGATGGGCGCGCGCCAGCTGCGGCGCTGGATCAACCGCCCGCTGCGCGATCGTCTAGCGGTTGGTGAGCGTCATCAGGCTATCGAGGCACTGCTAGGGTCCGGGGTGTTCGAAGCGTTGCGCGAGGAACTGGCAGCGATCGGCGATCTGGAGCGTATCCTGACGCGGGTCGCGCTCGGTTCAGCGCGCCCGCGCGATTTGGCGGCCCTGCGCGAGGCGCTGGCGCGGTTGCCAGCGCTGCATGCCGATCTGGGCATGGCCGAGAGCAGGCGCCTCCGCCAGCTCGACTCCGAACTCGATGAGCATCCCGACCTGCTCGATCTGTTGCAGCGCGCCCTCATCGAGCAGCCGCCGATGCTGATCCGCGACGGCGGCGTGATCGCGCGCGGCTATGATCCGGAGCTCGACGAGCTGCGCGATCTGGCTGAGCATGGCGATCAGTTCCTGATCGACCTCGAGCAGCGCGAGCGTGCCCGCACCGGCATCAGTTCGCTCAAGGTCGGCTATAACCGCGTCCACGGCTACTACATCGAACTCGGCCGCAGCCACGCCGAGCGCGTCCCCGATGACTATCAGCGTCGCCAGACCCTGAAGGCCAGCGAACGTTACATCACCCCCGAGCTGAAGCGCTTCGAGGAACAGGTGCTGAGCGCGCGCGAGCGCTCGCTGACGCGCGAGAAACTGCTCTACGATGCCTTGATCGAGCAGCTACAAGCGCGCCTTGAGCCGTTGCAGGCAAGCGCTGCGGCCATCGCCGAGCTGGACGTGCTCTGCAACCTGGCCGAACGCGCCGAGCGGCTGAACTGGAGCCGCCCGGAGCTGGTCGAGACGCCGGGGATTCAGATCGAAGATGGTCGCCATCCTGTCGTCGAGCAGGTGCGCGCCGAGCCCTTCGTGCCCAATGGGCTAAACCTGGGCAACCAGGAACGGATGCTGGTGATCACCGGCCCAAACATGGGCGGCAAGTCGACCTTCATGCGCCAGGTCGCGCTGATTGTCGTGATGGCCTATGCCGGCAGCTTCGTACCCGCGCGCAGCGCCGAGCTTGGTCCCATTGATCGCATCTTCTCGCGCATCGGCGCTGCCGATGATCTGGCGCGCGGCCGCTCCACCTTTATGGTCGAGATGGAAGAGACCGCCAACATCCTCAACAACGCCACCGCCAACAGCCTGGTGTTGATGGACGAGATCGGCCGCGGCACCAGCACCTTCGACGGCCTCTCCCTAGCCTGGGCCTGCGCCGAGGCGCTCGCCGACCAACTGCGTGCCTTCACCCTCTTCGCCACCCATTACTTTGAGCTGACCGCGCTACCGGATCGTCACGCAAGCGTGCGCAATGTGCATTTGGATGCTGTCGAGCATGGCGAGCGGATCGTCTTTCTACATAGTCTGCGCGAGGGACCAGCGAGCCAGAGCTATGGCTTGCAGGTGGCCGCGCTGGCGGGCGTGCCCTCGGCGGTCATCATCCGTGCGCGAGAGCATCTGCGCCGGCTGGAGGAGCAATCGCTCGAGCGCGATCGGGGGGCAATGCAGCTGTCGTTATTTCCGCCTGAGCCGCCTGGTCCTGCTGAGCCGGCTGCGGCGCAAGATCAGGCGTCAGCACCCTCCGATTCAGCGCCCAGGTCATTCGCAGCGTCCTCCTCTGCGTCAGCGAAGCAAGTGCAAGCGACACCGTTAACCCAAAGCTCGACAAAAGCGCCGGCCATAATCCGCGAGCCGAGTCCCAACCCAGTCTTGGAGGCACTACGCGAGCTAGATCCGGATGACCTCAGCCCGCGCAAGGCGCTTGAGACGCTCTATCGGTTGCAGGCGTTGGATCAGGAGCTGTGATTCTGTTCCTCTGTGGTCGGCTTGGGTGGCGGTCGAAACGCTTGGGCTGCTCGTGACAAAACGACTCGCATACGGAATGTTGATGCGACTGTGTAATCGAGACTTATCAATGCGAGCCCCGTGTCACCGGCGCACAATTCCGACTGAACTGATCGGAAAAGCGACAAGGAGACTGGATCATGCCCCAACAAAGGCGACACGACATGGGTACCGGCGGCACCTGCTTCTGCCCAAAGTGCGACTATCGCGCCGCGCATCAACGCGGGGTTCCCTGCCAGGATGAGCGCTGCCCAAAGTGCGGCGCCAAGCTGCTGCGCGAGGGCTCTTATCATGATGAACTGCTGCAACAGAAGCGCCAGGGCTAGGGGCGGTTTGCGATGAACATCTATCTCGACTGCTGGCCCTGCTTCCTGCGACAGGCGCTGAGCGCGGCTCGTCGAGCCGGCGCCTCGCCCGTTTTACAGCGCGCGATATTGGAAGAGACTATGACCGAGCTGCACGCAGTCTCCGATGAGGCGACGCCACCGGAAATGGGCAACCAGATTCATCGGCTGGTGCGCGAGCGCACCCAGGTTCCGGACCCCTACCAGGCGAGCAAACAAGAGGCCACCGCCCGCGCCCTCGCCCTGCTGCCCACGCTCAGAGAACGGGTTGCGGCCGCCGATGATCCGCTCAAGACCGCGGTGCGCATCGCCATTGCCGGCAATATCATCGACTACGGCGTCGCCGAGACCTACGATCTGGAGGCCACGCTGGAGCGGGTGCTGCGGGCGACAGCGGCGATTGATGATATGGAGGTACTGCGCCAAGCGCTGCAGCAGGTCGATGCGGTGCTGTATCTGGCCGACAATGCCGGGGAGACGGTATTCGATCGCGTACTGATCGAAACCCTACCGGTGCCGGTGCACTATGTCGTCAAGGCCGGCCCAGTACTCAATGATGCCACCCGCGAGGAGGCCATCGAGGCGGGGCTGGACCAGGTCGCCGAGATCAGCGATACCGGCTGCGACGCCATGGGCACACCGCTAGGGCTTTGCTCGCCGGCTTTTCGCGAACGCTTCGAGCATGCCGGCCTGATCATCGGCAAGGGCCAGGCGAACTACGAGACGCTCAGCGACGTCGAGGCGCCTATCGTCTTCCTGCTGCAAGCCAAGTGCTCGGTTATCGCCGAGGATATCGGTGTCGACACCGGCGGCGTCATTATCAAGGCAAGCGCTGGGCTGTGCGCTGCCGTCTTAGGTTGACGGTCATCATCCATCTTCGCGAGCCTCATGATACGGCCGGTGTCCAACTGACCCCTGCTTCAAATCCAAACTCCCTGTGGTTTTCTCCCGCAGAATTGCATGGGGTTCGCGCTCAACGCTCCTCGGCCGTGCTGCCCTCGATCGGCGTGACCGGCTCGGCGCGGCCACCGAGCTGCTTGGCCAAGAACTGCTCGATGCGGGCATTGGCATCGAGCCGGTTCTGCGGTCGCGCGAAGCCATGACCCTCGTCGGGGAAGACGATGTAGGTGACAGGGAGATCCTTCTCGCGCATCGCGCTGACGATCTGATCGGCCTCGGCGATCTTGACGCGCGGGTCGTTGGCGCCCTGCAGCACCATCAGCGGGACCTCGATCTTGTCCGCATGGAACAGCGGCGAGATGCGCCGATTCAGCTCGGGGTCGTTCTCGACATCGCCAACCCGCTTCACCAGCTGCTTCTTCATCGGCGCCCAGTACGGCGGTACCGATTGGAACAGGGTCTCGATGTTGGAAGGGCCGACGATATCGACCCCACAGGCGTAGAGGTCAGGCGTGAAGGCGAGACCGGCCAGGGTCGCATAGCCACCATAAGAACCGCCGTAGATGCAGATGCGCTCGGGGTCGGCGATATCCTGCTCGATCGCCCAGCGCACCGCGTCGGTAAGGTCGTGCTGCATCGCGCCGACACCCCACTCCTCGTTGCCGGCGTTCAGGAAGGCCTTACCAAAGCCGGTCGAGCCACGGAAATTGACCTGCAGCACCGCGTAGCCGCGATTTGCCAGCCATTGCGACTGTGCGCTGTAGCCCCAGTCATCGCGCGCCCAAGGGCCGCCATGCACCAGCAGCACCAGCGGTAGCTGCTTGGGCTCGACGCCGAGCGGCATTGTCAGGTAGGACGGCAGCGTCAGGCCATCACGGGCCTGAATCTCGATCGGCTGCATCTTAGCCAAGTCATACTCGGCCAGCTCGGGCCGGGTCACGAACAGGTGCTCGGCCTTGCGTGGTTCGCGGTCGTAGAGATAGTAGCTAGCCGGCCCATCGTCGGGCTGGTCGACAAATACCCAGCGGTCGTCGGCGAGGGTGCGGCTGACGATGGCCACCGTACCCTGCGCAGTCTCCTCCAGATAGGCCAGATCGTCGGCAATGGCCTGATCGATGACCGTCCATTCGGGCTTCAGATAATCGAACTCGACCGCCTGCACCCGATGCTCGGTCGGATGCATGACCACTGAGCCGACATCGGCCTTCGCATGCCGGGCCAATACCCTGTTTGGCTTGCCAGTCTTGACGTCCAACGCAAGTAACCGGGTCGTGTCCGAGCCAAGCGAGCTGGTGACAAATAGCTGATCGCCCGCCTTATTAAATGCCAGCGCACCGCCATTCTCGCCAAATGGGAAGCGCAGCAGCTCCCGCCAGGGCTGATCGACCGCATCGCGCACGCGGATGATGTCGTCCCCCGTCTCGGGGTCGGATGCCTCGGCGGCGCGAATACGGAAGTCGGCGTCGGTAAGCCAGCTGACGACGTCGCCCGGATTCTCGGTGTCCAGCTCGACCTTGCCGCTATCGAGTTGCAGCCGGTACATGTCGAAGACGCTGGGATCGCGCTTGTTGAGCCCGACCAATACCTCATTCGGGTGCTCGGGGTCGGTCATCAGGTTTTGCGCGCGCACGTCATCGAATGGCGTCAGGTCACGCGCCTGACTGCCATCGAGTGCGACCGCGAAGAGGTGCCAGTTTTCATCGCCGCCCTCGTCCTGAACGTAGAGGATGCGCGAGCCATCCTCGGTCCAGCCATAGCTGCGGATACCGCGTTTTTGATCGTTGGTGATCTGGCGCGCCCCCTCGCTGCGGTCTGCCGGCTGCACCCAGACGTTGAGCACACCATCGGCAGATGGTGCCAGCCAGCTCAGATGGCTGCCGTCGGGCGACAGCCGTGCCTGGGCGCGAGTCGGGTTACCGAACAGGACCTCGCGCGGGATCAGCGTCGGCAGACCGCTGCCAGCCGTCTCTGCAGTGGTGGGATCAGACGCGGAATCAGAGGCATGGCTGGACATAGAACTGCTCAAGAGGATGGCGGAGGCGATTCGAAGTACGGAGGGGCCTAGCTTCATGGGGTCAGGCTTCATGGGGTCAGAATCAGTCCTGTCGGGCTTCACGGGCCTTGTCGATCAGCGCGTCGGCTCTCTCGAGCAGCTCGGCATGGGTCTTGGCGCCTTCATTGAGCACCACATAGCGCCCGTCGACGATGATCATCGGCACCGCGTCGACGCGAAAACGCGCAGCCAAGGTGTTGGCTTTGGCCAGTGCTGCCTCAACAGCGAAGCTGTTGTAGAACTTGGCGAAGGCCTCGCGGTCGACGCCCTGCTCGGCCACCCAGTTGAGCACCGCCTTCTCGGTGTAGAGGTTGGTGCGCTGCTTGGTCACGGCGTCGAAGACGGCCTGGTCCAGCCGTTCGAGTTCATCGGCAAAGTCGAGCGCGAAGTAGAGCCGCGCAAGGCTCTCCCAAGCCGCGCGCCCAAAGGTCACCGGCACGCGCTCAAAGCGCACGTCACTCGCTAACCCTTCGGCCCACTGTTTGATCTGTGGATTGATGTCGCCACAGTGCGGACAGCCGTAGGAGAAGAACTCCAAGACCTCGATCTCGTCTCCTTCACTGCCAGGTGTTGTTGCGCTCACTGGCTTCCAGTCTCGTCCCTCGACGAGCGTTGCGCTTGCGATCACCGGCAGGCTGAACAAGGCCGCAATCGCAAATAAGTGAAGGGTGAATCGGCGCCGAAGTGCATCCATCGTCAGATCTCCAGAATGGGCTCATAAGATCATCCGACCTCCTGGCCGGACGGCAAACTCGTGCAACACAGACTGGCGTCAGTCGCCAGTCCAGTGCTCTGCGCGAAGCTTTACGGGACAGCTCAAGCCGCTAGAGCCGTCGACGATTACTGCTCTAGGACCTGCGCCAGCCGCTTGGGCTCGACGAAGCCGGGCACCAGTTGGCCATTTTCTAGGATGATGGCAGGCGTGCCGCGAATGCCCATCAGCTCGCCAAGCTCCATGTGGCGCTGAACCGGGTTCTTGCAGTCTTTGCTCTCTACCGCATTGCCATTCTTGGCCTCGGTCATCGCGGCGTGCTGATCGTCGGCACACCAGACCGCGACCGCCTTGTCGTACGATGGCGTATCGATACCGCTGCGCGGATAGAACAGATAGCGCACGCTGATACCCTCTTCGGCATAACCATCGATCTGTTGATGCAGCTTGCGGCAGTAACCGCAGTCGATGTCGGTGAAGACGGTGATCTCATGCTCGGGGTTCGGCGCATCGAAGACGATCATGTCATCCTTGCCCATAGCCTCGAGCGCGCGCTGACGTGCCTCGTTCTGGGCCTTTTCGGCCAGGTTCTCGCGGGTTTCTAAGTCGACGATGGCGCCGTCTATCAGATAGCGGCCGTCACCGGTCATGAACATCACTTGGGGCCCGATCTCGACCTGAAACAGTCCATCGATCGGGGTCGGCTGCACGCTGGTCGGCTTTTCATTCGGCAGCACCTTGGCCAAGGCCGCGCGAATCGTCTGCGCCTCGCTGGCGCTCAGGGTCGCGCTGACGGCGAGTAGCGCTGCGGCGCCCATCGCGAGGCTGGAGGCCCCGATCCAAAAACGTCGTGTCATGCTGGTTTCCTCGGTCACTGGGGTCATTATCAATGGGGAAAAGCCGCGCAACATAGAGCATGCGGCGGATCAGGTCCACTGCCGCCGGGTTACCATCTGTTCAGCCAGCTTGTTTCGCAAGCCTGCTCAGAGGGCTCACGCGGCTAAGCGCGCGGATGGTGCTTGGTATGCAATTGCTTGAGACGCTCGCGGGCGACATGGGTGTAGATCTGGGTGGTCGATAGATCGCTGTGTCCGAGCAACATCTGTACGACGCGCAGGTCGGCCCCATGGTTCAATAGATGAGTTGCAAAGGCGTGCCTCAGTGTATGCGGCGATAAGGGCTTGATGATCCCAGCCAGTGCCGCGTAGCGTTTGATGAGCTGCCAAAAGGCCTGACGCGTCATGCAGTTACTGCGCTGGGTCGGGAACAGATAGTCACAGGTGCGGTTGCCGAGCAGCAGCGCCCGTGGACCGCGCGCATAAGTGACCAGCCAGCTGGTTGCCTCCTCGCCAAGCGGAACCAAGCGCTCTTTATCGCCCTTGCCGGTGATACGCACCACGCCCTGCGTCAAACTGATGGCGTCTGGCCGGAGGGTCACCAGCTCAGTGACGCGCAAGCCGCTGGCATAGAGCACCTCCAGCATAGTGCGATCGCGGTGGCCGCGTGGGTCATCGGCATCGGGTGCCGCCAGCAGGGCCTCGACATCGGCCTCGGTCAGGGTCTTTGGTAAGGGTCTCCCCAGCTGCGGCGCATCGATGCGCTCGCTGGGATCGGCAGCAATGCTGCCTTGACGCCGCAGATGGCCGTAGAACTGCCGCAGACAGGACAGCACGCGCGCCGCTGAGCGAGGCTTGCGTCCCTGCTGTGCGAGTACCGCGAGATAGTCCAGCAGATCGCTGCGCAGGGCCTGCGCCAAGTCGCGTTCGCGCTCCTTTGAGAGCCAGCGATGAAAGGCGCGCAGATCCGACTGATAGGCGGTGAGGGTGTTCGCGCTCAGTCCGCGCTCCATCCAAACGGCATCGGCAAAGGCCTCGATGACTCGTAGACCAGCATCGTCGCCCGGGCTTGGGCCGTCACCAACCGTGATTTTAGAGCCGGTCGCCTGCGCCCCAGCCTGGCCTCCAGTCCGATCTTTGGCCTGCTTCTGAGTCCGACCCTGTGCCGCGTTGGTTGCCTCTGTCGGTCTCATCGCGCAGGCCCATCCGCGCAGAGGCCTTTCGGTACAGCACGCTCCGGCCTCAACCCGGCCTCGTGATCGAGCAGCCAGCGTTTGATCTCGATCAGGCGACCCCTGCGATCGCCAGCGAAACCGCCCAGCCCGGTGGCGGCGACGACGCGATGGCAGGGTATCCGCAGCGGCACCGGATTCGCGCGGCAGGCATTGCCAACGGCCCGTGCTGAGCTGCATAGCTCCTTGGCGAGCGACCCGTAGGTGCGGTGGCTGCCCGACGGGATGGCCGCGATCAGTGCCCAGACCCGGCGCTGGAAAGCGGTGCCAGCTGGTTCGGTGGCGCAGCTGAAACGATGTCTTGGGTCAGTAAAATAGGCATCCATCTCTGCCTGCAGCCAGGCTGGTACCTGGAGCTCCCGCGGCTTACGCAGCTTCTGTTCGAGCCTCGGTGCTTGTTTGCCCTCGGGGTCAAGCGCGGAGTTCGATGCGGGCGCCAGCAGCACCCGCGTCAGCTGCTGGCCCCGCCAAGAGACGCCAATCGCGCCAAAGGGTGTTGGAAGCTCACTGTAATTCATTGCACCGAACCCGCTAAGCTAGGGGATGACCAGTATCAAGCAGAGTTCACCAATGGCCAAGCCTTCCCTAACAATCGATGCCTTCTGGGAGCGCATTCCACTTGAACAATTATCCGCCGCGCAGTGGGAATCGCTCTGCGACGGCTGCGCCAAGTGCTGCGTGACCAAGTACGAGGACGAGGACACCGGTGCCATCCACTACACCGATGTGGCCTGCCACCTCCTGGACCAGGACGGCTGTCAATGCAGCGATTATCCAAACCGCTCCGAGCGTGTGCCGGACTGCGTCACCCTGACCCCCGAGACCCTAGCGGAACCCTACTGGCTGCCCGAGACCTGCGCCTATCGCCTCGTCGCCGAGGGCAAGCCATTACCGGATTGGCATCCATTGGTCTGCGGTGATCCTGATGAGGTGCACCGTCTCGGCCTAAGTGTTCGCGGCCGGGTGGAATCCGAGACCACGGCTGGTGATCCCCTCATGCGTCTGATCACCTGGATTCGGTAAGCCTGATGTCAACCAACAGCACGACTCCGACTGAGGCGCCAACCAGCGGCCAAGATGCCAAGCCACAGCGCCGCCTAGTCCTCGCCTCGACCTCTCCGTTTCGACGCGAGCTGCTCAGCCGTCTGGGCCTCGACTTTGCGACGGCAGCGCCAGATTGCGACGAAACGCGCCGCGCCGATGAGACGCCGAGCAGACTCGTCCAACGGCTCGCTGAAGCCAAGGCACGCGCGGTCGCCGCTCAGTTTCCCGATGCGCTCATCATCGGCTCCGATCAGGTCGCTTGTCTCGACGATCAGGTCCTCGGCAAGCCCGGCACGCGCGAGCGCGCATTCGCGCAGCTTCGCCAGGCATCCGGTCGCAGCGTGGTGTTTGCGACCGGGCTTTGCCTGTATGACGCCCGCAGTGACCAGGCACAGGTCTGCTGCGAGCCCTACCAGGTGCAGTTCCGAACCCTCTCAGAGGCCGAGATCGCCGGCTATGTCGACCGCGAGCAGCCGTTCGGCTGCGCTGGCAGCTTCAAATCCGAGGGGCTTGGCATTGCGCTCTTTGAGCGTTTAGAAGGGGCCGATCCAACTGGCCTCATCGGCTTGCCATTGATTCGGCTCTGCGCACTATTGCGCAAGGCTGGGGTTGATCCTCTGCAAGGCTAAGCGTTAGACAAAGCTACCTCAGGATCGGCGTCCCAGCGCCAGCGATCTCGGCAAGGGCTGTTGCAAAGCTGGTCCCAACCCGCTCGGCGACGCGCTCCCAGATATCGCGTTTCTGACTATAGTCGACCAGTGTTTCTGCACCGATGATGTCTCGGGCTACGTAGGATGGGCTACCGAGGCCGTCGCTGAGCCCGAGGCCAAGGCTTTCTTCCCCGGTCCAGAACAGGCCGCTGAACAGCTCGTCGCCACCGTTGAGACGGTCGCCGCGCCCTTCTTTTACTGAGGCGATGAATTGCCCGTGCAGGTTATCCAGCAATCCTTGGACGAACTCACGCTCCCACTTATCGAAGCTCGAAAACGGGTCCAAGATCGCCTTGTGCTCGCCGGCGGTCAGCAAACGCCGTTGGATGCCGAGTTCTTTGAGTGCACGCTGAAAGCCAAAACTATCCAAGCGCACGCCAATAGAGCCGATCAGTGTCGCTTGATCGACGTAGACCTCATTCGCTGCACTGGCCATGTAGTAGGCGCCCGATGCGCAGACATCAGCGGCGACCGCGTAAACCGGCTTATCCGGGTACTTCTCGCGTAGCCGCAGGATCTCGTCGAAGACGTAGCCCGACTGCACCGGGCTGCCGCCGGGGCTATTGATGCGCAGGATCACAGCCTTGGCATTATCGGCCTCGAAGGCCTTACGCAGCCCCTCGATAATCCGATCTGCGCTGGCGCTTGCCCCGTCAGCGATCAGTCCCTCGACCTTGACCAACGCCGTATGCTCGCCGGCCGAGCCTATCGAGTCGCCGATGCCGTCCAGAACCAGCGTCACCGAAAGCAGGATCAGGTAGCCAAGGATGCCGAGCTTGAGCAGCAGACCCCAACGCCGGGACCGGCGCTGATTGCGCAGAAACTCGGCCGCCATGCGGTTGATCAGGGCGCGCTCCCATTGGGGATCATCGGTGTCGGGCATCGGCGAGCGGTCCTTGAGATCGCTGCGCCACCAGCGGCTGATCCATGAGGGTAACTTCATACTGGGCTCCGAAAGCGGTCGTGTTGAGATGATCAGCGCAGCAGCCAGTCCGCAAGTACTGCGATCGAGGGCGCGCAGGCCAGCGGCTTGTGCTCGAGCAGACGCTCCGTTGGTTGGGTCCCGTAGCCGACGGCCAATGCTCTCACGCCTGCGTTCTGTGCCATCAATAGATCGTAATCTGTGTCGCCAATCATCAGGGTGTTGGCCGGCCTGACGCCCAGCTCATCCATTAGCTCGATCAACATCCCAGGATGGGGTTTCGAGGCCGTTTCTTCGGCACATCGAGTCGCATGGAACAAAGGTCGCAGCCCGGTCTGATCGAGCGCCTGATCCAGGCCGCGTCGGCTCTTGCCGGTCGCGACGGCCAACCATTGGTCCCGCTGATGTAAGGCCTCGACAAGCGCCTGAGCCCCCTCGAAGAGCGGCGTCGGTGTCGCATTCGCTACCAGATAGTGATGGCGATACCGCGCGATGATCTCGGGCAGCGCAGTGTCGGCATTGATGCCCGGCAGCCGCAAGATGGCCTCTTCGAGACCGAGACCAATCACATCCCGGATCGCGGCTGGGGGCGGTGGCTCGAAGTCGGCTTCGGCGAACGCCGCCTGCATGCTGGCAACGATACGCGCCTCCGAGTCCATCAGGGTTCCATCCCAATCGAATACGATAAGCTCGATTGCTTGCAGCTCAGGCGCTGCGCTGTGATTCAGGTCCAAGGTTCCTCCTCGAGTCTTTTCAAGACCGCTCCCAGAGCAGCAGGGAGCGGCGCCGTGACCTGCACGCTGGGCCCGTCTTCCTGCGGACGAAAGCTCAGGGCCGCGGCATGTAAAAACAGGCGTTTTAATCCTAACGCCCGTAGGCGATCATTATCCGCTGGATCGCCGTACTTCGGATCACCTGCAACGGCAGCACCCAGGTGCGCAGCATGGACTCGGATCTGATGTGTGCGGCCCGTATCGAGTTTGGCCTCCACCAGGGTGAAGGGTCCAAGATCGTCCTGGATGCGGAACCGGGTCCGCGAGGGCTTTCCCTCAACGGGGTCGACGCGCACCACCCGTTCACCGCCGCGCACTCGGCTGGTGCTCAGCGCAGCCGCGACCTCAATCGTTGGCTGCGTCAGCCGTGCGCACAACAACGCTTGATAGCGCTTGTCGACCTCGCCGTCTCGCAGTTGCGCATGGAGCCGGCGCAACGCGCTGCGGCGTTTACTAATCAGCAGGCAGCCTGAGGTATCACGGTCGAGCCGATGCACGAGTTCGAGTTCGGCTCCAGGGCGCATCGCACGCAGCGTTTCTATGACGCCCTGGTTGATCCCGCTGCCGCCATGGACTGCGAGACCAGCCGGCTTGTTGAGTACCAGCACAAGGTCATCCTCATACAAGACGGACTCGGCTAGACGCTCCCGCAGCTGAAGCGACGGTGCGACAGACGCCCCCGGCGCGGGTCTTCGCAGCGGGGGTAAGCGTACCTGATCGCCGGCTAAGAGCCGTTGCGATGGGCGGGCACGCCCCTTGTTGACTCGGACCTCACCGCGGCGCAACAGTCGGTAAACCAGACTTCGGGGCACGCCCTTCAAGCGCGCGATGAGGAAATTGTCGATCCGCTGACCAGCCGCGTCCGCGCTGACCTGAACCCATTCCACAGCTGGGCGCTGCTGGCCTCGCTCGGACTGGGTGGGCGCAAGATCAACGCTTTCTGTGGGCTGCTGAGGTCGACTTTTGACCTGTCCTGGACGCGACTGAGTCAGTCTTTTCCGGTCGCGCTTAGGGCGAGCATTCTTAGGTTGCTTGGATGACGAGTTCTGGCTCAATTGCCGGTACCGGGAAAGCTTGCTAGCATTCGACACTTGTGCTGTGTATCAAGGTGCGTGCGCCTGCTATTCGCAAGGGCGAGGAGCAGCACAAGACTAGGGGTAGCGTCGGGCCGGGCGAGTCGCGATGGTCCGAGCCAGGTCGACGGGTTCCAGCTCCGCAGTTCTTAGGGTCGGACCCGATGCGCAGCCGTCCGAATGGTCAATAGTATGGCGCATCGGCGAGCCAATTGCGGCATCCGTTGTAACACCCGCTCGCAATGTCCTCCCCTACCGGTTTTTTAACGAGCATCGGCGTAACACCGGTGACTCGACAGGGTCCTTGGCGCCAGGCGCCAGGCACCGAAGGTTTATGATAGCGCGTGCTCAGGGCATGCCGCGGGTTTCACAACGGGCTTGCTCAGCGCGAACGCCGCGCGGGCAGGCCGGCCCGAGGTCCTGGGCGCGGCGGCACATGAAGCCGCTCGCGCGCGCCGCCACTGCAGAGCCTCTCAGCGGTGGACCGCGCCTGGCGCCAAGGCGAGAGAACGGAATAACGATGAAAAGAATGCTGATCAACGCAACTCAGCCCGAGGAGTTGCGAGTGGCCATAGTCGACGGCCAACAACTCTATAACCTCGACATCGAGAGTCCAGGACGCGAACAAAAAAAGGCCAATGTCTACAAAGGCACCATCACGCGAGTGGAGCCGAGTCTCGAGGCCGCCTTCATCGACTACGGCTCAGAGCGGCACGGATTCTTGCCACTCAAAGAGATCGCGCGTAGCTACTTCCGGCAAGACGCCCCTAAGCCTGGAGCCCGCGCCAGCATCAAGGAGTTGATCAAGGAAGGTCAGCAGGTGATGGTGCAGATTGATAAAGAGGAGCGCGGCAACAAGGGCGCGGCGCTGACCACCTTTATCTCGCTGGCCGGGCGCTACCTGGTACTGATGCCGAACAACCCGCGCGCCGGGGGCGTCTCGCGGCGCATCGAAGGCAGCGACCGCTCCGAGCTGCGCGAGGCACTGAGCCAGCTCGAACTGCCCGAGGACATGGGCCTGATCGTGCGCACTGCGGGCGTCGGCAAGAACGCCGAGGAACTGCAGTGGGATCTCAACTACCTACTCCAGCTCTGGGACGCGATCAAGACCTCTGGCGATGAGCGCAAGGCACCCTTCCTGATCTACCAGGAGAGCGACGTCATCATCCGC
>CAZEZH010000027.1:0-30572 GCA_964516305.1 uncultured Halochromatium sp.
AACGTCAGGCTAACGTTAATGGACTTCACAGGACGCCACACAAGGCGCTCGCGGCATCGGGCCTAGGCGTTGGCATGACTCAGGCTCGGCAACGGCTCAGAAGGCCGCTCAGGCGCTCCGACGAAGGCACCAGGCAAGGCGCGGGTCCCTCCTGGCTCGCTTTGCCACACGGCTGGCCTGACCGCAAAGTGTGGGCAGCTACAGACCCCCATAGGTTGTTTCAGTCTTGAGGAACATTGACCCATGAAAGACACCACCGAGCCTGTAGGCATCGAGGACGGACTGACCGACCAGCAACGGCGCGGCGCTGAATTGGCGGCGGCTGGCTGGCCGGGCTGCGACATCGCACATGAGCTAGGCGTCAGGCCGGAAACCGTGTCACGCTGGCGAAAGCTCCCGCAGTGGCAAGCCGCCTATGACAGCATCGTGTCCGAGGTCCGCGGCGAGCTGCAGGCTAACCTTCACGACCTGGCAGGCAAGGCGCTTGCCGAGCTAGAGGCGCTTGTCGAGTATCGGCATAACCCGACTATCAGGCTTCGTGCCTCAGTCGCACTGCTACAGATGGCAGGCGTCGGTAAGGCTCAGGCGCACTCAGGGTCCGGGTCTGGCCGGTTCGGCGCTGCAGCGGCGAGCGAGTAGCGCCAGCCACCTGATAGTCACTGCAACATCAGGCGAGAGGGCCAGCTATCCAAAGTTTCTGCGCTCCAAAAAACCCGAACGCACTTTCGTTTCAGCAGGCCACCGTCAGGCGACACCCAACATTTTCCGAGGCCAGAAAAACCATAGACAGGCAGGCGACCGAGAGGCCGCACGCATTGCGTGTATCTATGGCTCGACAGGGTAGCCAGAACCAAATGGGGGACTAGATGGGGGACTAGTTTTTGACCGAAAATGTAAGCATCGGACTTTGCTAGACTTTTTCAGCATCAATGGCGGAGAGGGTGGGATTCGAACCCACGATAGGCTACTAACCTATACACACTTTCCAGGCGTGCTCCTTAAGCCACTCGGACACCTCTCCGGAACGCGGGTTGATGCTGTATGTAAGCAGGCTGCAAGCCACCGTTGCGGTGACGAATGATTTGGCGATTGCCAGGTGCCCCCTACGCATCAAGCCCACAAGCTTAAGCGAACCCTTGTCTGCTTGCAAATGCTACGATGACAATCTCCTGGCCCGCGATCGCGGCTTTCACCAATCTCGACATCCGCCCCAAGACAGGAAGGCCCAACCGCCATGTCGCCTGCTGATCCCAAACCCGATGTCGAGTCAGCAATGCGGGCGGTGCCGAGCCCCATCGATGCCGACTCGCGTACCCGAGGCAGCCACGCTGAGCAGGCCGACCGCTACGCGCTCTACGAGCGTGCGGTGCAGTGTCCGGAAGCCGAGGTCGATTTTATCCAACAGACCTTCCTCGAGCAGCGCGGACGCCCTGCCCGCTCGCTGGTCGAGGACTTCTGCGGCACGGCGGCTGTTTGCTGCGAATGGATTCTGAGGCATCCAGAACACCGCGCGGTCGGCATCGACAATGATCCGGACGTGCTGGCGTATGCGCGCCAACACCGTCTTACTGAGTTGACGGCTGATCAGCAAGCGCGTCTGCGTTTAATCAACGCCGATGTGATGGAAGTCGGGATCGCTCAACCGAAGCCCAGTCCCGGACAGTCGACTGGCTGCGAGCCAGCCGACCTGATCTTGGCGATGAACTTTAGCTGGTGGCTGATCACCGAGCGGGCGGATTTGCTGCGCTACTTCAGGCGTGTGCGCGAACGGTTAGTCGCCGACGGTCTATTCATGCTCGACGCCTACGGCGGCTACGATGCGTTCCGGGTGATCACTGAAGAGCGCAGTATCGAGGATGAGGTTGTTCCGCCCTTTACCTACATCTGGGACCAGGCCGACTATGATCCGATCAGCGGTCTGATGGAGTGTGCGATCCACTTTCAGTTCGCGGATGGCTCCAGACTCGAGAACGCCTTCCGCTACGGCTGGCGACTCTGGACCCTGCCTGAGCTACGCGAGATCCTGACCGAAGCAGGCTTCAGGAACCTGCGCATCTACTGGCAGGGCTGGGACGACGACGGCGAGCCCGACGGCTGCTTCAAACCAGTCACCCGGGCGGACGCTGATGCGGGCTGGATCTGCTATCTCAGCGCAGAACCTTGAGCCCGCTGGCGCGCTGATACCTGCTCAGCATGCCCTCAGGCCTGCGCGCCCACTAAGGCAAGCCCACGCAGGTTGCGCGAAAATCCCTCGAGCGCCTGAATGCCAGTCGCCTCGGCGCGCTGACACCAGTCCTGAAGCGACTTCAGTAGGGCCTCCTGTGAAGGCGCATTGCGCTCCCAGATCTGTCTCAGCTGCTCTCGGAACTGGTACACCACCTTGAGCTGCTGGCTGCTGGCCAGAATCTGTTCCAAGCGCTCACGGCTAGGCTCATCCAAGTAGTCGCGACCCAAGAGCTTGCGCGCGCGCCGCGCGACTCGACGGCAATGCGGCTCACTGCGGCAGAACTCTGCGCGGGTAACGGGGTGCAAGACCTCGTTGCTGTAGCGACGAATCACATGCATGCGTGCGACCAGCAAGGCCTTCAGCGTGTCCATATCGACGACCTGTTTACCCTCGACCACAGTCGCCTGCGGCGGTAGCTTCTTCACCCTCGCGAGCCCGAGCAATGACAGCAAGCGGATATAGAACCAGCCGATATCGAATTCCCACCAGCGCATCGACAGACGCGCAGAAGACGGGAAGGCATGGTGGTTGTTATGCAGCTCTTCGCCGCCGATCAGGATGCCCCAGGGCGAGACATTGGCCGATGCGTCCGGCGTCTCGAAGTTGCGGTAGCCCCAGAAGTGGCCAACGCCGTTGATCACGCCTGCCGCCATGACCGGTATCCAGAGCATTTGCACCGCCCAGGCGGTGATGCCATAGACCCCAAACAGGGCGAGATCGATGATCAACATCAGCCCACAGCCCTGCCAGGTTAGACGACTGTAAAGCGTGCGCTCGATCCAGTCATCGGGTGTGCCCTGGCCGAAACGCTTCACAACCAAGGCATCTTTGGCCCCGGCACTGTAGAGTTCGGCGCCCTGCCAGAACACCTTACGCAGACCAAACACCTGTGGACTGTGGGGGTCTTCGGCGGTCTCGCAGCGGGCGTGATGCTTTCGGTGTACCGCCACCCACTCACGCGTCACCATACCGGTCGTGAGCCAGAGCCAGAAGCGGAAGAAATGCTCCGGAATCGGATGCAGATCCAGGGCGCGGTGAGCCTGGGCACGGTGCAAAAAGATGGTCACCGAGGCAATCGTGATATGCGTCAGCGCCAGGGTGATCAGTGCCACCTGCCAGGCCGGCAGGTCAAGCAATCCGTAAAAGGTCATAGTGTTACTCAGCGTTATAGCAGTGGCGAGCGCACCACCTAGGCGCGACTCTGCATGCCATGGCTGAATATGGCAACTGGCAGCTCGGCGTGTTCCCGTCGGAGATACAAATTCCGTTATTCGAACAAAGTTTACATCTCGGCCCGATTCTCTGAGCAGCAGAGGGTCGCGCGGCGACGGCTAGCGCGCTATCGTTCTTTTCCCATGAGCATGCTGCTGACCGTCGATCAGATCACAGGCCGTTACGGACGCAAGACCGTGCTGCATGGGTTGCGCTTCCATCTTAGGCGCGGCGAGGTGCTGGGGCTGCTTGGACCAAATGGCGCCGGCAAGAGCACAGCGCTACGCATCCTGGCCGGGACGCTGTCAGCGAGTAGCGGCAGGGTGCTTCTGAACGGGGTTGACCTGCAACGCAAGTCGCAACATGCCAAGGCACGCTTGGGCTATCTGCCGGAGCGGGCACCCATCTATCCGGAGATGCGCGTCGACGACTACCTAGCCTTTGCCGCGCGCCTGCGCCGGGTCGCCGATGCTGATCTCGCGGAGGCAATTGCGCGGGTCAAGGCGCAGTGCGGGCTCGCCCATGTCGGGCAGCGGCTCTTAGGGCGACTCTCAAAGGGTTATCAGCAGCGCGCTGGCATCGCTCAGGCGTTGGTCCATCAGCCCGATCTAGTGATCCTCGACGAGCCAGCCGATGGCCTTGATCCAGTTCAGATTCGAGAGTTGCGCGGTCTGATCCGAAGCGTCGCCGAAAAGGCCGCTGTCATCCTATCCAGCCATGCGCTGATCGAGGTGCAGGCGAGCTGCTCGCGCGCCATCATCCTGCATCAGGGCCGGCAATTGCACGAAGCAGACCTGAGGACACAGCCGGTGGCGCGCGAGTTCCTGGTCCGACTGCGACCGCCGCCGGTGCTCAGCTCAGTGCTCGCCTTGTCGCCGGTGGAGACCGCCGAGCCCGACGGTAAGCATTCGCTACGCATCCGCTTGCGCGAGGATACCAGCGCCGACACGCTGGCCAGGTCCCTGATGGACCATGGCTATGGCCTGCTCGAGCTACGCCCCTGCCGTACCGATCTCGAGCAGGTCTTCTTCGGCTGTATGGGCATGGAATCGGCCGCATGATCCTCGTCATCGCGCGTCGCGAGCTTGCCGCCCTCTTCCAAACACCGTTAGCCTGGATGCTGCTCGCCGCGACTCAGCTGCTGCTGGCCTGGGTCTTCCTCGAGGTCCTGGACTCGTTTCAGGGCGTCGCCGCACCTGAGCTTGAGATGGGCCTGAATGCGGCGCTCGCGGAACGGCTCTATGGCGCGGCGCTGCTGATGCTCCTGTTGATCGCGCCGTTGCTAGCGGCTCGCAGCCTGGGACAAGATCAGCAGCTTGGGACCGATCAACTGCTCGGCTCGGCGCCGGTGCGCATCAGCGCAATCCTGCTCGGAAAGCTCGTTGCCCTACTGGCACCTCTTTGGCTGCTGGCACTCTTACCACTGCTGATGGTCAGTTGGCTGGTCGGCGCTTCACCCGTTGATCTCGGTCTCTTTCTCGCCGCTACGCTGGGGCTCTGGCTCAGTGCCCTGCTGTTTGCAAGCGTCGGGCTGTTGACTGCCAGCCTGGTGCGACAACCCAGCTTGGCAGCGATCCTTGCCTATGCCCTATTGATCATGCTGGCGCTGATCCACGACGCCGATCAGCTGGCTGCGCTGCAGCTCTCACTACTGGACTGGCTGTCTTGGAGTCAGCACCTGGTCTGGCTCTTTAACGGTGTGGCCCGGCTCAGCGATCTCAGCTATTTTATGCTGCTATCTGGTCTGTTGTTGGCCCTGGCCGAGCGGCAGCTCGCGAATCGGGCGCTTGGCTGAGTCGATGCCCACTTTATCCCCTAACGGTTCAAATTCAACAGTGTCCGCCAAGAGCAAGAGCTGTGCGGCACGATCGCCTCTGCATGACTGACACCGCGGAATGACCGACACGACGGACAGACGCAAACCAGGCCCAAGGTTGGGCTCAGGCTTGGGCCCCGCATTGCTTAGGCTGTTACGACGGCTGAATCGGCCCGCCGCGGACCTGTTCTTCCTGTTGCTGCTGCTCGCGGTCGTGCTGCTTTCAGGCTGGTTGATCGCGCGTCATGACCGTAGCTGGGACTTGACCCTCAGCGGTCGTAACAGTCTCTCGGGCGAGAGTCGTGGGGTGCTCACCCAGCTCGAGGAACCGATCGACATCCGCATCTTTGCTGCCCCCGAGGCTGAGCTTGCACGCGCGATCGAGCAGGTGCTTGCACCCTACCGGCGCGCCAGCAACCTGGTTCGTACCGAGTATATCGATCCGCAGCTCTTCCCCGAATTGGCCCGTGCCGCCGACGTGCGTCTTCAGGGTCAGCTGGTGCTGGAGTATCAGGATCGGCGCGTCGTGCTTGACAGCCTCAATGAGCGCGTGCTCACCAATGCCATCGCGCGCATCCAGCTGCAAGACCCGCCCTGGATCGCGGTACTCGAGGGGCATGGCGAGCGCGCACTCGACGGCGCCGGCCCTGGTGATCTGCGACGCTTTGCTCAGCTGTTGATGCAACGCGGCTTGCGGCTACAACCGCTGGATCTGGCCTTGCAAACGCAGGTGCCGGACAATGTCGACCTGCTCATCATCAGTACCCCCGCCATCACCCTCTTCCCTGGCGAGGCGGTGGCTTTGGTCAGCTATCTAGAGCGGGGCGGCAACCTGCTCTGGTTATTGGACCCCCCTGGTGCCGAGGGCCTATTCGGCCTCGACGCGCTCCAGGAGCAGCTGGACATCCAGCTCTTGCCAGGCCAGGTCGTCGATGCAAGAGCCGGCGATCTACGCTTGGAGGCGCCGACCTTTGCCGTGGTCGAGGACTGGCCCAGCCATCCACTGACCGCAGACCTAAGCGCTCCGGCGCTGTTCCCTGGTGCGGTGGCCCTCGTGCTCGATGAGCCTTCCGGCTGGCTGCAGGCAGCCGCCTTCGAGACCGGCGCCCTGAGCTGGAACGAGACCGGTCCGGTTCGCGGCGAGATCGCACGTGACCCGGATGCCGGCGAACAGCGTGGACCGCTTAGTGTCGCCTTGCTGCTCACCCGCCCTGCGACCCGCGCCCCGCAGTATGATGCGACCCGCGATCCGATCGATGCTCAGCATCAGGATGGGCCGCGCCAGCAACGGATCGCCGTCCTCGGCGATGGTGATTTCCTCGCCAATGCCCATCTCGATCAGGGTGCGAACAAGGCGTTGGCGCTGCAGTTGGTGCGCTGGCTCATCCACCGCGAAGACCTGATTGCGGTCCCGCCACCCGCCAACGACCGGGTTACGCTGGTGCTGACGCCGCTGCGGATGCTGCTGCTGAGCGCTGGCGCTCTATTCGTCATGCCGGGCCTCCTGGCCCTGACTGGGTTTGGCATCTACTGGTCACGCAACCGCGTCGGATGATGATCCAACGCTGGCTGATCAATCTTGGCTTAGCGCTGATCGCAGCCCTGCTCAGCCTGCTAGCGGTGCAAGATGTGCAGGATCAGGTCAGCAGCGGGCGCTTGACCGATCTGGACCCTGAGCGGGTTCGCAGCATCCTGCTGCAGCGCAGCGCGGGGCCTTTGATCAGGCTCGAGCACAGCGAGCATGGCTGGAGGATGCGCGCGCCGATCGAGGCGCCAGCCGACAACGATGCGGTCGCGCGGCTGCTGCGCATCGCCCATGCCCGGGTCGGTCGCGTGCTGCCGGCCGATGCTGCTGCCGCTGGCCGGCTAGGGCTCGACCCGCCGCGGGTTCGGCTCAGCCTCGACGGATTGACCCTGAACATTGGCAAACTCGACCCAATCGGCCATCGGCGCTATGTGAGGGTCGGCGACCTGGTACAGCTCATTGATGACGATCAGCTACCCTGGCTGCTCGCACCGCCCGAACAGTTCCTCAGCCGACGCTTGCTGCCGACCGACTTTTCACCGGGGCTGGGCAGCATCGATGGTCGCCCGCTGTCGGCCGATGTACTGGCCGGATTGGTCGATGTGATTGCCGAGCGGGTTGAGCCACTCGATGGCGAGCTAGGCGGTCGCATTCTGCTGATCCAGTCCGCCGATGGTCAGGAGCGGCTACGCTTCCTGCTCGACGATGGTGGCACTCGTTGGACCCGGCTCGATCAGCGCCTCAGCTACCTGCTTGCACAGCCGCCGCTCTCCGAACATAACGCCGCGCCAAGCCAACCGGAGTAAGCACTGAGATGCCAGAGCTGCCTGAGGTCGAGACCAGCCTGCGCGGCATCGCACCGCATCTGTTGGGGCGTCGCGTCGAGCGGCTCGAGGTTCGCGACCACAGGCTGCGCTGGCCGATCCCGGCCGACACGGCGGCTCGGGTGGCAGGCGAAAAGATCGTCGCGCTGCGGCGACGCGGAAAATACCTGCTGTTCGATCTGGAGCAAGGCGTCCTGATGCTGCATCTGGGCATGTCCGGCAGCCTGCGCGTGTTACCAACCACAACGATGCCGGAGCGACACGACCATGTCGATCTTTGTCTCGACGATGGCCACTGCCTGCGCTTCCGCGATCCACGGCGCTTTGGCATGCTGCAATGGACGCCGGCCCCAGCCGAGGCGCATCCGTTGCTTTGCGAGCTGGGGCCAGAGCCGCTGGGGCCGGCCTTCAGCGGTGCCTATCTGCATCAGCGCTCACGCGGGCGGCGCGCACCGATCAAGACCTTCATCATGGATAGCCATGTGGTCGTGGGCGTCGGCAACATCTACGCCAATGAATCGCTGCACCTGGCGCGCATCCATCCGAACCGCGCGGCTGGGCGTATCAGCCGCGAGCGCCTCGATCGGCTCGCAGACGCGATCCGCCAAGTCCTCGCCGATGCCATCGCGCAAGGTGGCACCAGCCTCCGAGATTTCGTTCAGGAAGATGGCAACCCCGGTTACTTTGCCCAGTCATTGCGCGTCTACGGGCGCGCCGAGCAGCCCTGCCCAAGCTGCGGCGGTCCGATTCGGCTGTGCCGCATCGGCCAGCGCTCCAGCTTCTACTGCGGGGTCTGCCAGCGTTGATGCCGACGCACCTGGAGATCTTGATTGGCAGTTTGATGCGCTGGGCGCGTTGCCCTGCCCTTATCGCGATCTTCGACCAGCGAGAAAGGCCCGTACCACCTGCTCGGCGGTCCGGGCTAACAGCTCGGTGACCCGATGCTCGGCCTCGGCGAGTGTGATCGGTCCTGGACAGAGCGAAAACAGGGCGTCGAGCCCCAGTCCGTGCAAGCTGTGGACCTGCTCATCAATCCCGCCAGCGATGCCGATACAGGGGATGCCGCGGCGCTGCGCTCGGGCTGCGACCGCCGCTGGGGCCTTGCCGGATGCGGTCTGGGCATCGATCTGGCCCTCGGCGGTCAGCACCAGATCCGCCCCCTGCAGCGCCTGATCCAGGTCCACCAGGTCGAGCACGAGTTCGGCGCCAGGGCGCAGCTCAGCGGCGCAAAAGGCCATCAGTCCGGCGCCTAGCCCGCCAGCCGCCCCGGCACCGCGCGCGTCTGCGGCATCGCAGCCGAGGTCTTCGCGCAGCCGCTTGGCCAGATTCTGCAGGCCTGCATCGAGCCTCTCGACGCCGGCCGGCGTCGCGCCTTTCTGCGGCCCGAACACCGCTGCCGCACCCTGCCGGCCGGTGAGCGGATTCTCGACATCGCAGATGGCCTGAACCTGCACCCTAGACAATTCCGGGCAGACACCAGCGCGATCGATGCGAGTGATACGGTCGAGTTCGGCGCCGATGGGCCGGACAGGCTGGCCGTCTCGATCAAGACACCGATAGCCGAGCACCGCAGCCATGCCGATGCCACCGTCGTTGGTCGCACTGCCGCCGAGTCCGATGATCAGTGTCTCGGCGCCGAGCGCCAGCGCCTCGCGCATCAGCTCACCGGTACCCAGCGTGGTCGTCAGCGCCGGATCGCGCTCTTCCGGGGCAACCAGCGCGAGCCCACTCGCCAGCGCCATCTCGATGATGGCAGTGCGCTGTTCCGGCAGCCAGGCGAGTTCGGCATCCAGCGCGGCAAAGGTCGGGCCTGTGACCCTGGCCTGGCGCCGCTCGGCGCCGAGTGCATCGCAGGCGATCTGGAGCAGTCCGTCGCCACCGTCGGCGACCGGCACCTGCCGAATCTCAGCATCAGGGGCCGCTCGGCGCGCACCCTCGGCCAACGCCGCGGCAGCGACGGTCGCCGAGCAGCTGCCCTTGAGAGCGTTCGGTGCCATCACCAAGGTGAGCGGCTGCGGTGCTCGCACCGAGATCAGCTCGCAAGCCGGCGCCAATAGGTGCGCCGCCAGTAATAGAGCACAGTGGTGTCTGGCCAGGGATAAGAATCAGCGTAGCCAACGCCACGTCGGGGATATTCGATATTGTCGCTCGTCGGGTCCAATGGTCGCCAGCTGTCCTCGCGCGGCTCGCCGTCAACCGGCGCTCGAGTCAGGCCGCGATTGCGACGTTCGGAGGCGCCATAGCGCTGGTAATTCTGCTGCGCCTCGGCCAGGCTGACGGTATTGCTGCTGCCGGGCATCTCGGGGAAGCGCAGCTGAGAGAGGTCGTCCTCCCAACCGCAGATCGGACAACGCTGATGCGAGCCAGGGACTTGATCATGGACCAGGTGCCCGCAGCAGGGGCAAGGAAAGGACTCGGCAGGGTGCATTGGTACGCTCTCGTCGATGAGGATTACCCAGCAGACTAGCGCTTGTGCGCAAACAGAAAAACCCCTCTCAGCAACGCAGTCGAGCGAGCGAAGGCAAAAGTCCGGATAATTCGCCCGGTATGCTGAACGCTGCCACAACCACCTTGATCTCTGCCGACCTGTTGACCGAGCTGTCCTATGCCTGAGCCCGTCCCCGCCTTCGCCGTTGGCCAACGTTGGCTCTCCGAAACCCAGCCCGAGCTCGGACTCGGTATGGTCGAAGCGGTCGAGCATCGCCGCGTCACCGTTCTGTTCCCGGCCACGGGCGAGCGCCGCACCTATGCGGCCGACAACACCCCATTATGGCGGGCACAGCTCGCTGCTGGTGAGCTGTTGCGCGACCTCGAGGGCCAGGACTTGACCGTCGTCGATCTCCTCGAGCACAACGGATTCATCACCTATCTCGTGCGCGATACGGCGGGTAATGAACAGCCGCTGCCTGAAACTCGCATCGACCCCAGACTCCGCCTGAGCCGCCCGCAGCAGCGTCTGCGCGCCGGGCGCCTAGACAGTGACAACTGGTTCCGACTGCGGGTACAGGCATTGGATCAGACGGCCCGATTGGCAACCGCGCCCGCGCGAGGACTGCTCGGTACCCGGATCAGCCCGATCCCCCATCAGCTGCACATCGCCGCTGAGGTTGCCGATCGTCATCATCCACGCGTGCTGCTCGCCGACGAGGTTGGCCTTGGCAAGACCATCGAGGCCGGCCTGATCCTGCATCGGCTGATCCTGGCCGGGCGTGTGCGTCGCGTCTTGATCCTGGTGCCTGAGCCACTGCTGCACCAATGGCTAGTCGAGCTGCTGCGGCGCTTCAACCTGCACTTTGCGCTGTTCGATCGCACGCGGGTGAGCGCACTGGCGCGGGGCGACCACGCCTCCAACCCGTTCGAGTCCGAGCAGCAGATCCTCTGCAGTCTGGATCTGCTGAGCGCTGATCCCGATCTGGCCGATGCCGTGCTCCAAGCCGACTGGGACCTGCTGATCTGCGACGAGGCCCATCACCTGGAATGGTCGCCAGAGGCCAGCAGCCCGGCCTATGATCTGGTTGCTGCACTCGCCGCCATCACGCCAGCAGTGCTGCTGCTAACGGCGACCCCGGAACAGCTCGGACGTGCCGGACACTTCGGTCGCTTGCGGCTGCTCGACCCAGAACGATTCGGTGATTACCAGCGCTTCTTGGACGAGGAGCAAGGCTATGCCCCTGTGGCCCAGCTGGTCAGCCGCCTCCTTGATGAGACGCCGCTTACCGCGGAAGAACAGGCGCAACTCGATGCCTTGCTCGATGACGCAGATGCCAACACCAGCGGCACTGAGCCGGCTGCCCCTGAGACAACGGAGGCCGATTCAGCTCGGACGAGCCAACCTGCCGATGATCAATCCAGCCGCCAGGCCGTCATCGAACAACTGCTCGATCGCCACGGTACCGGTCGGGTGCTGTTCCGCAACACACGTGCCGCAATCAGTGGTTTTCCGCAGCGCGAACTGCATCCAGCCCGGCTCGAGACGGCGGATTCTGAGATGCAGGGCGGGATTGCAGGCGAGAGCACCGAGGCTGATCCGCTGGATGCGCTCTGGTCTGCGATCGAAAATCCCGACTGGCTCGACACCGACCCGAGGCTCGATTGGCTGATCGCGCAGCTGCGCACGCTGGCGCCAGCCAAGGTGCTACTGATCACGTCCGCCGCCGAGACCGTGCTCGACCTGCGCCGCGCCCTGCTCGAGCGCGCCGGTATCCAGGCCGCGGTCTTCCATGAAGACATGCCCATCGTCGAGCGTGATCGCGCTGCCGCGTTCTTCGCCGATCCCGATGAGGGCACTCAGATCCTGCTCTGCTCGGAGATCGGCAGTGAGGGCCGTAACTTCCAGTTCGCCCATCACCTGATGCTGTTCGACCTGCCGGCTGATCCGGAGCTGCTCGAGCAGCGCATCGGTCGCCTCGACCGGATCGGCCAGACCGAGACCATCCGCATCCACGTCCCCTACCGGGCGGATACCCCAGATGAGGTCCTGTTCCGCTGGTATCACGAGGGGCTCAATGCGTTCTCCAACCATCAGCCGGCGGCGCCAGCGGTATTCTGGGAGCAACGCGAGACACTGCAGGACTTGCTCATGGACCCGGCCCCGGAACCAGCCGAGATCGACGCACTGATCGATGCGGCCAAGACGCTGCGCGCTCGGTTGGATGCCGAACTCGCCGCCGGACGTGATCGGCTACTCGAGCTCAGCTCGCATCGGCCAGCCCGAGGCGCTGCCCTAGTCGAAGCGCTCGAGGAAGAAGATCACGACCCGAGCCTGGAGACCTTTCTCACTGGGCTTTGGGATGCCTTTGGGGTCGAGCGCGAGCCCGGCCCAGGCGGCAGTATCGTCGTGCGTCCCGGCGCCCACATGCTGCAAGAGCGCTTCCCGGAGCTGCCAGAAGAGGGCCTGACCGCGACCTTCAGCCGTCAACATGCGCTGGCCCATGAAGACCGGCGCTTCTTGACCCGCGAGCACCCGATGGCGCGCGCCGCCCTCGAGTTGATGACCGGTTCGCACATGGGCACCAGCGCACTGGTTCTGACTCAGGACCCGCGCTTCGCATCCAGTGCCTTGCTGCTGGAGGCGGTCTATGTCGCAGAATGCCCGGCGCCACCGATCCTCAATGCGCAGCGGTTCTTGCCGCCCACGGCCCGGCGCATGCTGATCGACGAGTACGGCCAAGAACGCAGCGCCGAGATCGACCCTGATGCCCTCGGCGGCAAGTGTCTGCGCCCACGCCGACCGCTTGCGCGCGCGCTGTTGAAGACCAAGAGCAAGGTGATCGAGGCGATGGTGACGCTCGCGGAGCAAGAGGCCGCCCGCGAGAGCCGGGCCTTACGCGAACAGGCCAGCAAGCAGATGCAGGGTCAGCTCGATCAGGAGCTAGCGCGGCTGCAGGCACTTGCCCGCAGCAATCCAGCCGTGCGCCCCGAAGAGATCGAAGCGCTCGTCGCCGAGCGCGATGCGCTCGCCGAGACGCTGGCCAATAGCCGGCTGCGCCTAGATGCACTGCGCCTCATCGCCTTCGCTTGAGCCTCTTGCCTCGAAGATCTTTAAACCGCAGTTAACGCAGATCTACGCAGATTAAAGTCACCGAGCTGTGGCCGAGTCCGCGCAGGGGTTTGATGGGATTTGGCGGCAATGGTCTCACCGGCCGGTCTGCTGCTTCCCGCACCCCGTCTCGTTCGAATCGGCTTTACGGCGACTCAAAGAACCGATGATCGTCGTAGCGTACGATGGCGCCATCGGCCAGCACCTGCTCGACGAAGAATCCGTCGCGGGTCAGTTCGCCCTCGCGCACCTTCGAGCCATTCAGATAGACGAAGCGTCGCGCTGGGTCCTCGTCGAAGACATGAACCGTCATCAGGAACGGCGGCAGCTGGCGCCGCAGGGTTGACGACAGCGGCGCCGGCCGGCCGCTCGCTGAGGCTTGCCGGCTCGCCGGGGTGCTGTTACCGGCACTGCGCTTGCTCATCTCCGAGGTGGCCGTGGCGCTGCGTGCAGGCGCTGCCTCCTTCCCAACAGCAGAGGCTGAGCTAGCGCCTGTCTGATAGGTCCGCTTGAATTCCTCGATCTCAGCGATGAGTTCCGGCGGCACAGGCGTGTAGTCCCGCTCCGGCGGGGTCTGCCGCTCTGGTGGGGTCGGATCCGGGCTCGACTGCCTGCGCTCGACCGAAGGCGATGCGTCTGGGCCAAGCACCGCCCGTCTTAGCTCATCGGCGCCCCGCGGAAGACGCTCACCTGGCTTCGGCGCCGCCGGCACCACCAGCACCTGAGACTCGACACTGAGGTCGTCTGGATCAGTCAGCCTTAGTGGTGCTGCGGACCCGGCCCGATCAAGACCAGGTCCAAGATCCGCATCAGTCTCCAAACCGGCGGCCGTCGCTTGCTTGGAGCCCTGGCCTACGCCAGCAGCAGCGCCCGCACCCTGGTCGAGCTCGGCCTTAATCGCCACGGGGCTCGCCATTGAAGCATCAGGAGTAGAGGCCGGGCGCAACAGGGCAAAGAGCGCGACCAAAACCGCAAGCGCTGCCAGCCCAACCGCAGCGTAAACCCAAGGCTGGGGTCGAGTGGGCTCAATCGGCTCGTCAAACGCCGTCGCCTGCAGACGCGGCACCTGCCCCATCTCGCGTTCCTGCTGAGATTTCTTCAGGGCTTCCAGGATGTAGGACATAGACGTTATAGCGATCAGCCAATCCAGGAGAAACAGCTAGATCAAGGGCGCTGTGACTGGCTGAGACGCGGGATCTCGCGATCCGCGAGCGCATTGTTCAACAGGATCAAGGTGCGCGGCCCAGCGATGCCGTCGACCGCCAATCCGCGCCCCGATTGGAACTCCTCCACCACCGACCGCAGCTCGGTATCGTAGCGGGAGGTGCTGGTATCAGTCAGGGCCGCATCAGGCAGCGCGGCCAGCTGCTCCCTGAGCCAAAGCACGACATCACCAGCCGTGCCTGGGCCGATCATCCGCACGCCGCCGGGCGGCAGGCGCCAGAGCATCAGCACATCGCCAGACCAACGCTCATCGAGGCTTGCGATCGGCACTCGGCGCAGTGTCTCACCGCGCTGGAGCACGGCAAACTCGTCATCGATTCCAGTGACCAGCGCATAGCGCACCCGACCCTCGACCATCAACTTCAGCGCTGCCGGGCGATCGAACAGCCGCAAGTCGCTCCAGCGTTCGCGCGAGCGCTCACATTCAAGCCCTAAGGACGAGACACCGTAACAATCTTCGGCCACTTCAGGTGCATGTCCCCAACGCTGCAGCAGCAACGACAAGGATTCGTTCTCATCCACCAAGAGATCGGGAAGCTCGCTGAGTTCCGCTTCCGGTACCTGCGGAGTGATCCGCGCCAGTGCAATGCGCGGAATGCCATTATTGGTTTCAGGCAGCGTCGCGGTGACTGACTCGGCATTGGCTCCACTGGGCTTGGTTCCCGCATCAGCGCTAGATCCTACCGCGGACTTGCCATCAGGCCCTGGCCCAGAGGCTGCGCCAGAGACTGCCGCGGCCTCTGCGACAGCAACCTCCTGCTCGCCGAGGGCATCCGCAGAAGCTGGGGTGGCAGCATCGATCTCTGCGGGGGCCTTCGACTTGTCGCTTGCGACAACCGACCCGCGTGTATCATCGCCATTGCGGCCAGTATCCGTCTCGGCCTCTTCGACGTCCGCCACGGTTACCGCGCCATCCTCGGCATTTAATTCGGTCCAGACTTGAGCAGCTCGATCCAGTTGCTGCTGAGCACGCTCGAATTGGCCAGAGGCTCCGAGCCAACCACCGAGACCCAGGGCTAAGACCAGGGTCGCTGCCAGCGCCCATTGCGATTGCCGGCCTGACTGTTGCCGAGGCTGCTCAGCGCCCAGCAGTTCATGCGCCGCCCGTCGCACAATGGCTGGGGTAACCTGCATCCGCCGACTCACCGCGGCACCAAGCAGCGAGCGGTCACAGATCAGATTGATCAACCGCGGTACGCCCCGCGAGCGCCGGTGCACCTCTCGCAGCGCCGCAGCGGTAAAGAGCGGCCGCTGAACACCGGCAACGGTGACGCGGTGATCCACGTAGGCGGCCGTCTCACGCACCGAGAGCGGGCTCAGATGGAAACGCGCGGTAATGCGTTGGTTGAGCTGACGCAGCTCCTGCGAGGCCAACATCTCGCGCAGCTCGGGCTGCCCGATGAGGAAGATCTGTAGCAGTTTCTGCTTCGACGTCTCGAGATTGGTTAGCAGCCGCACCTGCTCCAGCACCATGGGGCGCAGGTTCTGCGCCTCATCGATCACCACTACCGGATGGCGGCCACGGGCGTGGGCATCGAGCAGAAAGCGATTTAATCGGTCGACCAGCACCTTGACCGAGTCCTGATGGTCAGGTGTCGCGACGCCAAACTCTTGGCAGATCGCATGCATCAGCTCGACCGCCGTCATCGCTGGGTTCAACACCAGCGCGACATCAACCTGCTCCGGCGTCTGCTCCAGAAAGGCGCGGCAGATGGTGGTCTTGCCCGTCCCGACCTCGCCGGTTAGCAGGACGAAGCCGCCGTTCTCACCAGCCCCATAGAGCAGATGCGCCAAGGCCTCCCGGTGCTGCTCGCTCAGAAACAGGTACTGCGGGTCCGGGGTGATCGAGAAGCTAGCTTCGCTGAGACCAAAATAATTGAGGTACACGGTTAGACCTGCGCGATTGCGCGAACAGAGAAAAGGGTCTGCGCCCATGCGCGATGCACTGCTTCCCTGTCTCATCAGGATAGCAAGCCGCGCGCCAGGCACCGTTAACATAGCTCAGCACCGGCTGTTCTCGAATCCCTGCACAAGCACATCAAGCGGCATCGGAGCCGCGAAATAATAGCCCTGAAACAGGGTGCAACCCTCGGCGCGAAGCAGTTCGTACTGGGCCGCGTTTTCGACCCCTTCGGCGATGACCGGGATCGCAAACGCCTTGGCAACACTGAGTGCGGCGCGCACGATAACGAGCCGCGAAGGATTGTGCTCGATATTCTGGATCAAGGCCTGATCGATCTTGACCGCCTGAAACGCCAGCCGCTGCAACTCTATCAGCGAGGACGAACCGCTCCCGTAATCGTCCAGCACCACGGCAATGCCACTGCGCTGCAGCCGGTCGAGCGCGGCCTCGGCGCGCTCGATATTGGCGAACAACGACTGCTCGGTCACCTCGAGCCGGATCTGGTGTGGCTTCAGGCCCGTCGTTTCGACCGTGCGGATCACCCGCTGCGCTAAGTTAGTATCGAGCAATTGACGCACACTGACGTTGACGCCGATATGCAGATCCGAGTGTCCGATCACGGGGGGTATCGAGGCGAAATCCTGGCAGGCGCGCCTTAGCACCCAGTCATCGATGGCCTGGATCAGCCCGCTATCCTCGGCCAGTTTCAAGAAGGCGTCGGGTCGCCTTAGCTCCTCGTCCGCAGCCGCCCATCTCACCAACGCCTCACAGCCGCACCATTGCCCGCTGGCATCAACCTGCGGCAGATACCGCAGCGTCAGCTCATCATCCAGCAATGCACGGCGCAAGGTCAGGGCACGAGTTTCCTTCATCTCGAGCGCTCGTTGCATGCTCGCTTCGAAGAATCGCCAAGTATCGCGACCGTCACGCTTCGCCTCGTACATCGCGATATCGGCCTGCTTCATCAGTTCATAGGCGGTGCACGAGGCATCCGCGAACAGCGTGATACCGATGCTCGTGGAGCAGAACAGGGGACGATCCTGAGCATCGGCGAGCTGATAGGGCGCGGCCGCCAAGAACGCGAGCTTGGATGCGATTCCGGCCGCCTCGCGGGTTGCAGTCTCTGGGTTCGCGCTGAGCGCCTCGCAAAGCACCACGAACTCGTCACCCCCGAGTCGGGACGCGGTATCGGTTTGCCGCAGTGCATCGCGCAAGCGTTGACTAAAGGTGACCAGCAACGCATCACCCACAGCATGGCCGAGCGTGTCGTTGACCCGTTTGAAACCATCGAGATCGAGCAGCAGCAGTGCCCGATGGCAGTGCTGACGACCCGTGAGCGTGATGGCATGCTCCAGTCGGTCGAGCAAGAGCCGGCGATTCGGCAGGCCGGTCAACTCATCATAGAGCGCCAATTGCTCGATACGCACCGAGGTCTGATGGGATTCGGTCATGTCGGAGCAGAGGCCGACCAGACACCAGCTATGAGTCCTGGCGTCTTGGACGCGGCGCGCATGCAAGCGTAGATACCGACGATCACCGGACGGGAGGAACACACGGAGTTGTGCGAGACGTGGTTGATCCGATCGGGTCGCCTCTAGGGTGGCGCGTATGGCCCGAAAACGATCGTCGGGATGCACCAGGTTGCGCCAGGCCGCAGGATCAATCGCTGCTGTCGTCGGATCCAGGCCATGCAGCCTGAACATCCGCGAGTCCCAGGACAGTCGCTGCCGTGCGATATCGTATTCCCAGAAACCCATTTCGGCGGCATCGAGGGCAAGGCGCAGTCGGCTCTCGCGCTCCCGCAGACCTATCTCGATCTCACTACTGTGACCATCGTTCTCATTGACAGCGAGCCCCGTAGCGGCAGCATTTGCGTTTGTTGAATGTCCTTCTCTCATGGGTTGTATGCAGCCTGTAGAGCGTTCCTATCGCATGGCGCGATTGTAACCATTCAGCTTCGCTGGTCAACTAGGGCACCCCGCACAGCAAAGGCGTACAGACTGCGGAGGTGAGGTCCATGTATACATCGAACCAAAAAACTACACAAACTGAGCGGGCGGAGGCAAAGGCTAGCCGTCGCGTCCGCCGAGACAGACGGAGTGTTCATCTGCAGCGGATGAGGCTTAGAATGCGTCCTTGCTAGAAACCTTGCAGGGGAAACCCGTGGCATGACCCGACTGACGCTGATCCGTGGCTTTCTGCCCTTCGTGGTCGTGGTCTTCTTGAACAGCTTTGTCGATCTCGGCCACAAGATCATCATTCAGAACACGCTGTTTAAAGTCTACGACGGCCCCGAGCAGATCTGGCTTACGGCCGTGGTCAATGCCCTGATCCTGCTGCCGTTTATCCTGCTGTTCACGCCCTCCGGCTTCATCGCCGACCGCTGGCCGAAGAACCGCGTGATGCGCATCAGCGCCTTCGTCGCAGTCGGCATCACCTTGGCCATCACCGCCTGCTATTACCTGGGCTGGTTCTGGGCGGCCTTTGCGATGACCTTCGTGCTGGCGTTACAGAGCGCGATCTATTCGCCGTCTAAGTTTGGTTACATCAAGGAGATCTCTGGCAATGAGGCCCTGACCACCGCGAACGCCTGGGTGCAAGGTTCGACCAGCATCGCCATCTTGGCCGGCACCCTGGTCTTTTCGATGCTGTTCGAGGCACTGCTGCGCACCGAGGCCGGTGCCATCGGCGGCACCGGCCTGCCACCCGATGAGCTGCTGCAGCGCATTGCGCCCGTCGGCTGGTTTTTGGTGCTGGCCTCACTGGCCGAAGCGTTGCTCACCCTTAGGCTGCCCGAGCATCACGCCGGCGAGGCCGGGATGTCTTTCAACCGCGCTGACTATCTCAGTGGTCGCTATCTAAAGCACAACCTGCACGCGGCCTGGGACAACAAGTGGATCTGGTTCGCCATCGTTGGGCTCGGCGTGTTTTGGGGCATCGCCCAGGTCTTGCTCGCCGCCTTTCCGGCCTTCGTCGAAGACAGCCTCGGCGAGACCAATACGGTGATGATCCAGGGCGTGATGGCCTTCTCAGGGATCGGCATCATCCTCGGGTCCGCTGTCGCTGGGCGTATCTCACGCGACCATGTCGAGATGGGCCTGATCCCGGTCGGCGCCATCGGCATCGCGCTGGTGGTGATCCTGCTGCCGCATATCCGCGTCGAATGGCTGCACGCGGTCAATTTCATTGCGCTCGGTTTCCTGGCTGGGCTCTTTATCGTGCCTCTGAATGCCCTGATCCAGTTCAACGCGGGTGAGCGGGAACTCGGACGCGTGCTCGCCGCGAAAAATTTCATCCTTAACTGGGTCATGCTCGCGGCCCTGATCGTGACCGTGGTCTCCGCCTTAGCTCAGGCCGGCAGCCACATGATCATGGTCGCATTGGGTGTGGTAGCCGCCGCCGGCGCGTTCTACACCATCATCCACTTGCCGCAGTCTCTGCTGCGCTTCCTGATCGCGCTGGCCTTTCGCACCCGCTATCGGCTGCAGGTGATCGGGCTCGACAACATGCCGGCCCAAGGCGGTGTGCTGATGCTCGGCAACCATGTCAGCTGGGTCGACTGGGCTATGGTGCAGCTCGCCTGCCCCAGACCAGTGCGCTTTGTGATGGAGCGTATCATCTACGAGCGCTGGTATCTGCGCCGATTCATGAACTTCTTCGGCGTCGTGCCGATCTCACGCGGCCGCGCCCGGGTTGCGCTGGCAACGGTGACCGAGCTGCTGAACAAGGGCGAGGTCGTCTGCCTGTTCCCCGAGGGCACCATGAGCAAGAACGCCCAACTGAGCGAGTTCAAGCGCGGCTTCGAGCACGCTGCAGCGGCCGTCGACCCTGATCGGGAGGTGCGCATCCTCCCTTTCTATCTGCATGGGCTCTGGGGCAGCCGTTTCTCGCATGCGCCCCAGAAGCACAAACGCAGTGCCGGCGCGGGCCTCCCGCGCGAGGTGATCGTCGCCTTCGGGCCGACCTTAGCACTGAATGCGGATGCCAAGACCGTTGAGCAGGCGGTGGTCGAACTCTCGGTCAACTGGCATGCCAATGCCAGGTAGCCCTGTGCGCGTCGTCGACCCAAGCACGCATGAGACACGAGCGGACCTGATTGATCTCGATGACCAACGCTGGTTTCGGACCCAAGACCTCGGCAGTCAAGACCTCGGCAGTCTTGACCCGACCGGTTCCTGGCAATCACCGTCCGGCAGGCGGCTTCCGCTAGAATAGAGGCCGCGTCACCGGCTGCTCTCCGCGATGCACGCCTCACCAACCTGCAGAAGGATCAACGTTCATGACCGCAACTCCCTTGCGCCAGCGGCTCGGCCGATTCGGCCTCGTCGTCAGCGTGCTGTCCGCCCTCGCGTTGAGCGGCTGCGCCGAAGACCCGATGGGCCCCGAGAATCGCTTCGCGCTCATCGCCTTCGGCCAATGCAGCCACAACCAGGCATTGATGCTTGCCAACCAAGCCATCGAAAAAGGCAATGCCGATCATCTCGAGCGGGGGCTGATGCTCAAGGCAGCGATCCTCCGCGATCGGGGAGACCTTGAGGCCGCCGAGGCGCTTTATCCGGAGATTGACGCGGCCTGGGAGGCAGCAAGAGAGAAAACGCTCTCCGACAACCGACGCGAGCGCGAAATCCAGATGTTCATCGATATCGCCCACGCCGAGCGGCATGCAAAAGGCATCGATCCGTCTTGCCAGACTCAGCCTGCTCCTCAGCAGGCCGAATAAGCCGTAACTTTTTTCTTCCAACTGCGTAGCGACCCGTGTATGCTCCCGCCATCGATCATCGCGTTGTGCAAGCCGATGGAGACCGGGCTGCGCAACCCCGCCATTCGCTTTACCTCGCTTTATCGACCCCGACGGATGACCTGTTCATCCACCGCTACAGCCGCCTGATTTGCACACTGGTCTGCGGCAGTCCACTTTTCTACGGTGTGTCTTTCCAGAGAGACGAGACTGATGAATATCTACGTTGGCAACTTGGCCTACAGCGTGACCCAGGATGAGCTCCGTGAAGCCTTTGGCGCTTACGGCGAAGTCGAAAGCGCGAACCTAATCATGGATAAGTTCACGGGCGAATCGAAGGGCTTCGGCTTCGTCGAAATGCCTAACAATAGCGAGGCGGACGCCGCCATCAAGGCACTCAATGAGCAGCCGATGAAAGGCCGTCCGATTCGCGTCAACCAGGCCAAACCGCGCGCTGAGCGTAGCGGTGGTCGTCCTGGTGGTGGCGGTGGTGGTGCAGGTGGCGGTCGTCGCTGGTAAGCACTAATCACAGGGTCTGTTCCTCAGCTGAGGACTCAGACTTGCGGTGAAATAGACGGCCGGAGCGGGAGTAATCTCGTTCCGGCCGTTTTGCGTTGCTGGGCTGACTGGCGAATCGAGTACGCGGAACATGGACGCCTGAGGTAGGATTCCGGTTTGTTCCAGAAACCCCCTCCGCCCGAGAGAAGATCATGTTGGATAAGAAACTCCTCGACATCCTCGTCTGCCCTGTGACCAAGGGTCCGCTCCTCTACGACAAGGAGCATTCAGAATTGGTCGCCGTCGCCGCCCGACTCGCCTACCCGATCCGCGATGGCATCCCGGTGATGCTCGAGGATGAGGCGCGCACGCTAAGCGAGGACGAGGCCCAGGCTTGGCGCAAGAAGCAGGCATGAGGCAAGGTCAGCAAGGGTCTGCTCTGCAGCAGACTGGAGTCATTGATCGCGCGGCAAGAGCGCTTAGAGAGGTAGACGCATGAAGGTGCTGGTTACAGGGAGCGCGGGCTTTATCGGCTCGGCGCTATCACTGCGGTTGCTCGAACGCGGCGATGAGGTCGTCGGCGTCGACAACCTCAACGACTATTATGATGTCAGTCTCAAGCAGGCGCGCCTCGCGCGCACCCAAGGACATCCCGGCTTTACCGATCTGCGCCTCGATCTCGAGGATCGTGAGGGTATTGCTAAGGCCTTCGCCGAGCACAAACCGGAACGGGTGGTCAACCTCGCGGCCCAGGCCGGCGTGCGCTACTCGATCGAAAACCCGCTGGCCTATGTCGACACCAATCTGGTCGGCTTTGCCCACATCCTTGAGGGTTGCCGACACAACGGCGTCGAGCATCTGGTCTATGCCTCGAGCAGCTCGGTCTATGGCGCCAATACCAATATGCCGTTCTCGGTGCACGACAACGTCGATCACCCGCTCAGCCTCTATGCCGCCAGCAAGAAGGCTAATGAGTTGATGGCGCACACCTACAGCGAGCTCTACCAGCTTCCCACCACCGGCCTGCGCTTCTTCACCGTCTACGGTCCTTGGGGCCGGCCGGATATGGCGTTGTTCCTGTTCACCCGCGCCATCCTTGCCGGCGAGCCGATCCAGGTCTTCAACTACGGCAAGCACCGGCGCGACTTCACCTATGTGGACGACATCGTCGAAGGCGTGATCCGGGTACTCGATCGCATTCCAGAGCCAAACCCGAACTGGAGCGGCGCAGCGCCGGATTCGGCCACCAGCCGCGCGCCCTATCGGCTCTACAACATCGGCAACAACAGCCCGGTGGAGCTGATGCACTACATCGAGACCCTTGAGCAGTGTCTGGGTAAGACCGCCGAGAAGGAGCTGCTGCCGCTACAGCCGGGCGATGTGCCCGACACCTACGCCGATGTCAGCGATCTGGTCGACGAACTCGGCTATCGCCCCGCCACCAGCGTCGAAGACGGCATCAGCCGCTTCGTCGATTGGTATCGAGACTACTACCAGGCGTGATCCTTAGGCCCAAGGCGGCGTTTCGGTGCTAGGGGCGTCCTCTGGCACCGATGCCGATGCCGTCTCCGGTTCACTCGGCGCCTGCAGGTCGATCGCCGGGTTCGGCACTTGAGTCGGCGCCTCTGACAAGACCTCAAACTCCTCGCAGAGGCAAGCTAGCACTGCCCGCAATTCGAGCGAGAGCAGCGCAAGCTCGGCATCCAATTGGGCACCATCATCATCGGCGTCGCCGGTATCGAGTTCATTGGTCACCTCATCGGCAAAGCGCAGTCGCTTGAGGCTCAGATCCTCACCCAACAGCAGCGAGAGCCGATCCTTCCAGTTGATGCCAAGGCTCACCGCGCGTTTGCCGGTGTCCAGATGGTTGCGGATCTCGGGCGCGCTCAGGTCCTGACCCCGGCAGCGCACCGTCGAGCGTGCATCCTCGGCGTCCTGCAGCACGCAAGAATCCTCGAGCTCAATGTCTTCGGCGGCCTTGCCTGAGCGTATCCAGTTGCTCAGGCGTTCAGCGGCGATGACCTGCGGCTCCAACGGCTTGACCGGGAAGCTGCCCAGGCTCTCGCGCAGCAGCGCCAGCACCTCTTCAGCCGCCTTCTCGCTCCCGGCGTCGATCACCACCCAGCCTTCCGCGGCGTCGATGTAGGCGCGCACCAGCCGCGAGCGGGTAAAGGCCTTCGGTAGCATCTCGGCGAGCAGTTCCTCGCGCAGCTGCGAGCGCTCGCGTCGGGCGACTTCGCGCATCTCGGCCTGTTCGATCTCAGCGACGCGTTCGGCCACCGCTTCGGTCACCACCGAGCCTGGCAGCAGCCGCTCTTGCCGGCGCATCGCGATCAGATGGACCTGACCAACCGTATGCACGAGCATCTCCGCCTTCGGCCCGAGTGGCGCAGTCCAACCCATGGTCGCGATCTCGACCGGACCACAGGGGCGGAAGCTGCGTTCGCCCAACTGCGCATGCAGACCCATCTGATCCAGCTCGAACGGCACCTGAAGCCGATACACCTTGGCATTCTTGAACATGGCCGAACCTCCGCAAAAAGCCGGGCATTATGAACCCCGCTGGTGCAGGCGCAAGTGGTTTCGGCAGCTGGAGGTTCTAATCTGAACGATCTGCTCAAGCCAGTGCCATCGGACGGACCGCAATCCGGCGGGCACCAAAAGCCCCTGGCTCAGACTCAAACACCCCAGCGCAGCGGGTACCGCAACGCTCACAGGCGCCCTCAGCGGTCAGTCCCCAGCGTCCAAGCTCATACCAATCGCGTTCGATCAGTAGATGACCACAGACATGGCACCAGGTGCTACCGCCATCGCCGTCATGCACATTCCCCGTGTAGGCGTAGCGCACACCCTGCTCGCGCGCGATCCGACGGGCGCGGGTCAAGGTCGCTGCCGGTGTCCGTGAGACATCGAGCATCTTGTAGGACGGATGGAAGGCGCTGAAATGCATCGGCACATCGGGTCCCAGATGCTCGACGACCCAAGCCGTCATCCGCTCCAGCTCGGCATCGCTGTCGTTCTCGCCTGGGATCAATAGCGTCGTCAGCTCCAGCCAGACGTCGGTCTCCTGATGCAGATACTCCAGAGTCTCCAACACCGGGCCTAGCCGCGCGCTGCAGAGGCGCCTGTAGAAGTCATCGGTGAAGCCCTTCAGGTCGATGTTCGCGGCATCCATCTCAGCGAAGAAGGTCTCGCGTGCCCCGGGGCTGATGTAGCCTGCGGTAACAGCAACGTTGCGAATGCCCCGCTCCCGGCAGGCATGGGCCGTATCACAGGCGTACTCGAGGAAGATGACCGGATCATTGTAGGTGTAGGCGAGGCTGCGGCAGCCGTGTTTGAGGGCCGCGTCCGCGATCTGCTCCGGCATCGCCTCCTCCGCCAGCAACGCCATCTCCCGAGACTTGCTCATGTCCCAGTTCTGGCAAAAGCCACAGGTCAGATTGCAACCGGCGGTCCCGAACGAGAGCACCGAAGTGCCGGGCAGAAAGTGGTTGAGCGGCTTCTTCTCGATCGGGTCGACACAAAAGCCGCTGGCGCGGCCATAGGCGAAGAGCTGGATCGCATCGCTTTCACGGCCACGCACGAAACAGAGCCCGCGCTGCCCCTCGCGCAACGCACAGGCGCGCGGGCAGACATCGCATTGAATACGGCCGTCATCCAACCGATGATAGAACTGCGTGGGATGTCCTGTTGATAGGATCGGTTGTAGGTTGGATGTTGACTGGCTCATCGTGCGTCTCCATCGATCAATCTGAAGTCTCGGTCTTTCTTGACTAAAATTGTAGTAGGCGTGCCGGCCAGCGTTGAGCCTAAGCCGGCTTATGTATTGAGTGAGGTCCACAATGACGATGATGCAAGCGGTACAGACGCCGGCCGTCGCCGGTCTCTTCTACAGCGCTGATCCACAACAGTTAGACGCAGAGGTGCGCGGATTCCTTGCCGAAGGCCGCAAGCGCGGCCGTGTTGAGCGGCTCCAGCGCCCGAAGGCCATCATCGTGCCCCATGCCGGTTATGTCTTCTCAGGCGCGATCGCCGGCAGCGCCTTTGCGGCCATCGCCGAGCAAGCGGCACAGATCAAGCGTGTGCTGATCCTGGGACCACCGCATCGGATGCCTGTGCGCGGGCTTGCAACGACTGGAGTCTCAGCCTTCGAGACCCCGTTAGGGCGAGTACCGATCGACGAGGAGACCGTCGAGCGTTTGCTCGCGAATCACCCCCAGATCAAGCGTGTCGACCAAGCCTTTGATAACGAGCACTGCATCGAAGTTCAGCTGCCGTTCCTGCAGGTCTTGCTCGAGCGCTTCAGCATCATTCCGCTGCTGGTCGGCAGCGTTGACGCGCAGCAGGTCGCCGAGGTCCTCGAGCCTTTCTGGGATCAAGACGACAGTCTGATCTTGATCAGCTCTGACCTCAGTCATTTCTTGGATTACGCGACGGCTCAGAACCTGGATGCGCGCACCTCGGAGGCCATCCTCGGCCTAGACCCCGATCGGATCGGCCCGGAACAGGCCTGCGGTCGCCACGCTATCGCCGGCCTGCTGCAATTGGCCAAGGCACAGCATGGCGAGGCACGGCTGCTGGATCTGCGCAGCTCGGGCGATACCGCTGGACCGCGCGATCGCGTGGTAGGCTATGGCGCCTATGAGTTCGGTTGATCCTCCCCCGCAAACACTCGGCCCCCCGCCTGCCCCAGAGTTCAGCTCAGGGCTCGATGCGAGCGCTCGGCAGCGCTTGGTCGATCTTGCACGGCAGTCGATTCGCCATGGGCTCGAACATGGACAGGCGCTGCCCATCGCTGCCGAGCAAGAAGCGCCTGCACTTCAGGCAGAGCGAGCAAGTTTCGTCACGCTCGAGCGCCAAGGTCAGCTGCGAGGCTGCATCGGGCACCTGGAAGCCATCACCGCCCTTGCCTGCGACGTCACCGAGAACGCCTTTGCCGCGGCCTTCGGCGACCCACGCTTCGCGCCGGTTTCCGCTCAGGAGTTCGACGACCTGCAGATCAAGATCTCGGTGTTGACCCCGCCGCAGCCGATCGCGTTCAACACCGAGGCCGAACTGCTCGCGGCGATCGAGCCCGGCGTCGACGGGCTGATCCTCAGTGAGGGCGCTAGACGCGGTACCTTCCTGCCGTCGGTCTGGTCGCAGTTGCCAAGCCGCGAGGACTTTCTCCGCCACCTGAAGCAGAAGGCCGGATTGGCGCCGGATCATTGGTCACCGCGCATTAGGGTCGAACGCTACCGTACCGAATCCTTCGGCGATTGATCGCACCGCCTCCACCGTGAACGACATTCCGCTGTCCGTCCTCTTCGCCTCGCTCGGAGCGCTACTACTGCTGTCCGGATTCTTCTCCGGCTCCGAGACCGCGCTGATGACGCTGAACCGCTACCGGCTGCGCTATCAGGCCGAGCAAGGCAAGCGCGGCGCCATCCTCGCCCAGCGCCTGCTCGACCGACCCGATCGGCTGATCGGTCTGATCCTGCTCGGCAACAACTTCGTCAACATCCTGGCCTCATCACTGGCTACAGTGATCGCGCTGCGCATCGGCGGCGAGGGCGCCATCGCCGTTGCGGCTGGGCTGCTGACCCTGATCATCCTGATCTTCTCCGAGGTCACCCCCAAGACCCTGGCCGCGCTCCACCCAGAGCGCATCGCGTACCCAGCGGCATTCGTCTATGGGCCACTGCTCAAGCTGCTGTATCCCGTGGTCGCCGGGGTCAATCTGATCACCAACGGCCTGCTCGGCGTCATGGGTGTCCGACCGCAGTCCGGCCAGGGCCACGCCCTCAGCCGCGAGGAGCTCCGCACCGTGGTCATCGAGGCCGGCGCCATGATCCCGCAGCAGAGCCGCGACATGCTAATCGCGATCCTTGACCTGGAGAACGCCACGGTTGAAGAGATCATGATCCCGCGCAATGAGGTTCAGGGCATCGACCTGAAAGACCCCGTCGATGAGATCATTGCCGCGATTCGTCATGCCAGCTACACCCTGCTGCCGCTGTTCGATGACAACTTCGATAATGTCGTTGGCATGATCCACTCGCGCACCGCGATGCATGTGCTGCTCGAGCATGACATCGGCCACGGTCAGTTTGACAAGGACGCCCTGCGCGCGATTGCGCGCGAGCCCTACTTCGTGCCCGAGGGCACCCATCTTTATCAGCAGTTGATCAACTTTCAGCGCGCGCGCCAGCGCGTCGGGCTGGTCGTCGACGAGTATGGCGATTTCCAGGGCCTGATCACCCTAGCCGACCTACTCGAAGAGATCGTCGGCGAGTTCACCACCGACCCCGCCGATGCCTATCCTGACATCCACCGCAGCGAGGACGGCAGCCTGCTGATCGACTGCACCATCACCATTCGCGAGCTGAACCGGGCCATGCGCTGGTCATTGCCAACCCAGGGCCCGAAGACCCTCAATGGCCTCATCATTGATTATCTCGAGACCATCCCAGAGCCCGGCACGAGTCTCAAACTGCGCGGCTATCCGCTCGAGATCATCCAGGCCGATGACACAGCGGTAAAGACCGTCCGCTATCGCAAGCAGCCGATGCGTAGTCAAGTTTCATAACACAGAGACAAGAAGCCGGTGATAGGCAAAAGACGAGATGTGACGATGTTGAAACCCTCTAACAGCCTGATGCTGCCCGCCCTGTTGATGCTCGTCTTGATCACAGGATGCGAGAAAGAGCCGCAATGTCTGCAAGACAGCGACTGTGATGCAGCTGGCGCTTGTTCTGAAAGCATGTGTGATGAAGGCATTTGCAAGACAACCATCATCGAGCATTGCTGCGGAAATGGTCTTTGCGAACGGTCATTGGAGGTCAACACTCCTCCTCTCGTCGAAGAAGCCGAGCCCGAAGAAGCCGATCCCGTTGATGAAGAGTCATCACAAAGCACGCTGTTACAGGTAGAAGCCGAAGATGGCATTCAACGCGCATCAGCTGAAAACAAGTGCACTTGCCCTCAAGATTGCGGGGAGTGCGGAGGGTATATCTCATATCCTGAGGATGGCGAGACCGTCAAAGCAGACTATATCAAGATGCAATGCACAGAATTTAGCACCTGCGAGCCAACCTATAGCAAACAAGATCAAGTCTATACCAATGAATTTCTGGAAAAAACCCTAAACGGGATTGTCCTCAATATCATTGCGAGCTATCCCAATCCAATCGCCGCGAATCAGGACAGCATCGATATTGAGCTGGAGCTCATCGAAATTACTGACCCCAGAATCCTTTACCCGATCACGATAACCAGTTCGCTGGCCCTTGAGGATGCGATCATTTTTGGGAAAAACATGGACAGCTATCAATTCGACGCTGCCAATGATCGCGTTGAGATGTCTATCCCGATGATGAAGTCAGGGAAGCGTCCGGAAGAGGACCATCAGATCAACATACGCCACAGCTTGGAATACGTCTATCTCGATGAAAAGCAAGTCATAGAAGACGGACTGCTTGTTTATGACACTTATGGGCGACCGGTTATGCAGACCGTGAGAGACAACATCGTTAAACCGAGCCTGACCATCGACCTTAAGGAGCGCATCACAGTGTTGGATATCAACGCAGCCAGGCCAACAACACCTGAGTAGCCGGCTGCGTCGCTGGCTGCACTCAATGCAGCCGCATTGGTTGACCACCGAGCTCATCGATGATGTGACTCACTGCGGCGATCTGCTCGGCATCATCTGAGACTTCGATGAACCGGCGCAGATCGCCAAGCGCCGCTGGGGCGTAGTCGAGATCACGATAGAGCAGCCCTCGCTCGCGCAGCTCCTCGGGAAGATCTGGCGCCAGCGTCAGCGAGGCGGTCAGCGCCGCAAGCCGATTGACGCGCTCACCGCGATCGCGATAGATGCCGGTCAGATTACGCAGCATGCGCACCAGGATCTCGCGCTTGGTCGCTGGGCGCAGCAGGGCGGGATGGCTGCGAATGCTCAGGGTGCCTTGGCCGTAGAGATCGGCCAGCCGTTGATCCAGCTCGGACTCCGGCAACGCGACACCGCCGGCATAAACATCCAGCATCAAGGCCGTATCGCCACGGCCGATGCGGACCAAGAAATGCCCCGGAAACCCAACCCCATAAGCCGGTAGACTAAGGCGGTCGGCGATCAGGATATAGAGCACCGAAAGGGTGATCGGAATCCCGAGCCGACGGCTCAGTACCTGATCCAGGAAGCTGTTGCGCGGATCGTAGAAATCGTCCTGATTGCCGGCGAAGCCAATCTCCTCGAACAGGAGCTGATTCAGCGCGCGCACCCGATCGAACAGATCGGCCTGAGCGGGAACGCGCGCGGCAGCTTGCGCAGCGAGCTGATCGAGCGACGCCAGGGTCTCGTCAGCCGCCAAATCCTGCTGAAACAGACCGCTTACCGTAAGCGCCGCTGCGGCCAGATCGATCCCGTCATCGGGTTGCCGCGCGAGCTGCGCGAAGGCTTGCTGTGCATTGGTCATCACTTCTCCTCCTGCGGAAAGGGCATCATGCGGCGTCGGCACGCGCGGCTCCGAAGCAGAGGCTCGTCCTAGACCCAGAGGTTGCGGTCCCGCGAGACCGGCGCGCACCTGCTTAGCCTAATAGAATGTAGTGTTAAGTCGCTGAACAAAACCCCAACGAGGTCTTGATGTCTTCCAATCCGCTGCGCGGAGCCACCTACATGCTCGAGGGCCTGCGCCTGATCACCCGTCCCGGCCTCAGACGTTTTGTCATCATCCCCCTGCTGGTGAACATCGGCGTCTTTGCCGGCGCTATCTGGTATGGGCTAAGCCGCTTCGAGGGCGCGCTCGGCTGGATGGAGCAGCAGCTACCAAGCTGGCTGCACTGGCTCGATTGGCTGCTCTGGCCCATCTTTGTACTGGCGCTGCTGATCATTGTCTTCTACAGCTTCACGCTGGTCGCCAACTTCATCGCCTCGCCGTTTAACGGCCTCTTGGCCGAGAAGGCCGAGGCGATCCTGACCGGACACTCAGTCGACGAGCCGATCGACTTCGCTAAGCTCATCAAGGAGCTGCCCGTCATCCTCTGGGATGAGGTCAACAAGATCCTCTATGCGTTGGTCTGGACCAT
>CAZEZH010000028.1:0-30040 GCA_964516305.1 uncultured Halochromatium sp.
AATCGCAGGCACGCCGCGAGGCCGTTGACACGCTGGATGCACTCGGCCAGCACCTGGCCGAGCGGCTCAATGATCAAGATGCGGGCAAGCCCGTGCGCGGCCGGCGTGCGACAGATCGTGGGGCTTACAGCGCTTCCATCAGGCCGTACTCGAGAAGCGCCTCAGCCACATCGTCAAGGCCGACCTCGGCTCGCCGCAGTTCAGCTATTTGATCGATCAGGGGGCCTGGCAGGCCGCCGAGCGCCTCGATGGCAAGCTGTTGTTGGTCACCAGTCTCCAGGACTTGAGCGCCGAAGCGGTGGTGGCGCGCTATCGCTCGCTCGCCGATATCGAACGCGGATTCCGCGTCCTAAAGTCCGAGATCGCGATTGCGCCGGTCTATCATCGCCTGCCACCGCGCATTCGCGCGCATGCCCTGATCTGCTTCCTTGCCCTGATGCGCTATCGTATTCTGCGGACGCGCCTGAAGGCCGCCGGCAGCGAGCACTCCCCGGGGCGGGCGTTACGTATCCTGCGCCAGGTTCAGCAGCATCGGGTCAAAGCCGGCAGTCGTGAATACAGCGGGCTGTCACGCTTGACGCCGGAGCACCGGCAGCTCTTCAAGGAGATTGGTATCGCTTTGCCCCAGCCATCAAGTCAAGTGTTGTGACATTTTTTCAAATCCTAGACCAAGAAAAACAGGGAGTTACGTCCCTAGCTGTGGAACTTGGGCGAACGAGACGAATGGCTAGCGATGATGGAAGTGGCTTTGGAGAAAACCGATCTGCTTGGAAAACTGCAGCCACAGTGGTGGAAACAGAGGGCGCAGCAGTTGTCAGGGGGTCAGCAGCAACGCTTATCCATTGCGATGGGATTGCTGAAGGATGCGAGAGTTTTTTTGTTCGATGAGCCCACCTCGGCACTGGACCCAATCTCAACCGAGAAGGTGGAACATATTGTTAGCGATCTGGGTTACACCAAGCTGGTGCTGCTAGTCACTCACAGTTTAGGCCAGGCGCGTCGTGTCAGTGACTACTGCGGGATGTTCTATAACAATGGCGAGCATGGTGTGCTCTGCGAGTTCTCGGCCTGTGAGGAGTTCTTCGAGCGCCCGGCCAGCCCTAAGAGTCGCGAATTCATCCAACATGAGACTGGGGTGAGGTGACCTGGCAGGGGCGGGTAACCTCAGGGCCGGCACGGCATCTGCCGTCCTTGCCATTGTGCTGACGTCGGACGGTGCCCCTGCGCTGGTGGCTTCCTGGGAATCGCTGTCAACGTACAGCCGTATACTGCATAATAAGCACTTTCTGACGTACTGAGCCTCGGCGATGCTTGCGTCTCAGAGGCTCGGCGAGTTCCACGCTGTTTGACCTTAAATGCACGAGGACGGCGCTGCGGCGTCGGCCGACCTTGAGCCCCTCGCGATGAGGGGGCTTTATCAGTTATCGCGTGAGGCTGGGGCAGGGCCCAGGCGCACGGTCCCGTTGATGATCTGCATTTCGGGGCTTGCCACGAGCCTGCTGCTTGCGCTTACCAACCTTGGTGCCGAGCAGACCGCAGAGCAGGCGACGTTCAGGATCGACCTGCTCGTCGGCTATTTGGTCACCTTGGGCGTCTTGTTTGAGGCGCGTCGATTTGCGTTGGTCCAGTCAGCCCTCGCGTTTGAGTCTGCGTTAGTCAGGTACAGGGCTCGCCTGATCGATAAGCTTCGGCCCCAGCAGCTTTGGGGGGCCGAGGATCTTCAGGAATCAGCCCTGGGTACATTGGCAGACAATGTCAGGGTCCTGTCGCAAGCGGCGGCGTCCCTCGGTCTTATCGCAGAGTCGTTGGTCATCCTTTTCGCGATCGTCTTGTACATTGCGTGGCTTTCTCCTGCCAGTGTGGTTGCGATCCTGCTGGTCTATATCGTCACCGTACCGATCTATTTGGCTCGCTCCGTCGCCACCCGCGAGAAACTCAGACGTGCGGCTGCGAAAGACCGCCGTTTCTTAGGCGATATTCGGGCATTGCTCAAATGCTTTGAGTCCCAGAAACTGCATCCAAGTGAGAGCAGTGCCCTGGTTGCGAATCTGCACCGAAGGTCTGCAGCCAGCTTGCAGTCGATGCTTGCCTATGGCGCCCGCTATACCACCGACACCATTTTTGCCACTAGCACCTTCTACTTGGCGCTATTAACAATTGGCTTCCTCACGCCAACATTAGTCCCTGAGCTTGAGGATAGAATACACAAGGTCATCGCAGCCTTGTTATTTACGCTCGCCCCGCTCGCGCAACTGGTCAACGGCGTGCCGATTCTGGTTAAGGCTGAGGCTGCGGTGCGCCAATTGTACGCGGCAGAAGCAGAACTGGACTCAAGGCCCTCGGCTGCCAATGAAGGCCCCAACGGCGACCAGCGATCTTTCGAAACGCTCGAGTTCAGCCGGGTCTTTTTTCACCTGAGTAGCAAAACCCCGGAGCGTCGGTTCGTGGTCGGGCCGGTAGACCTGCTCTTATCTCCCGGTGATCGGCTGTTCTTGGTCGGTGCTAATGGCAGTGGAAAGTCCACCTTGTTGCGAGGCCTGGCAGGCCTGTATCCGCCGGATGGCGGAGAGATCCACCTCGGCGGACGCTTGGTGACCGACCTAAACCGAAGCGCCTATCGTGCGCTGTTCACCGGCATCTTGAGAGCACCCGGGCCCGAAGAAGGCCTGAGCGAGCTCTCCTCTGAAGAACTCGAAGTTCTCAAGACCTATGCCCCAGAAACCTATAGGACACTCCTGCCTGGGCCACAGGATGCAACATGTCCGGGTCTTGGAAGGGCCCGCGACCTTGCGGTCCCGCGGGCCTTAGCGACTGTCTTGTTGGAGAACCGGCCGATCTGTGTGTTCGACGACATCATGGCTGGTCGTGATATCGAATCTCGGCGGTGTTTTTATGAGGAAATCCTAGGCTCACTGAGCCACGAGGGTCGCACGACCCTCGTAGTCTCACACGATGAGGCGTTTTTCCACGTGGCAGACCGATTTCTCTACGTCAACGACGGCGAGGTGATGGAACAGGCAAAGCCCTCGAACCTGGAGCCTCAGCTGCCATGAGTCTGCTCCAACTGGTGAGCCGTGAAGCGCGAGCGCCGCGCTCGACGATCTTGGTGATGGCGGTCGTGTCGGGTGGTGCAAACGTGATGATGCTGGCCATTGTGAATGGCGCAGTGGAGCGTGCAGCGGCCGGCGCTGCGCAGATCTCGTTGCTGATTCTGTACCTAATAACGTTGGGCATTTACGCGGTGAGTCAGCAGTACACGCGGACAAGGTCGATTTCAGCCATAACGGTGGCACTACAGGACTTACGGTTGCGTTTGGCAGAGAAACTCCGGCGCAGTGAACTTCAGCTCATCGAGTCGAATCGCGACAATGACGGTTTCCTAGCTGCATGGTCCGACGCTGCTTCGCTACTCAATGGCACGACGATCCTGGTGTCGGTTTCGCAGTCGACCTTGTTGATGGGGCTCGCCGGGATCTATCTGGCCTTGCTGTCTCCCGTCAGCATTGGCCTGATCCTTCTCATCTGTGTCGTTGTTGTCCCGATCTATCTAAATAGCTGGCGGCCGACACTAAAAAAGATGGAAGAGGTCGATGCGATAGAGAGGGAGATCGCGTACCGCCAAGACAACGTCATCCTGGGTTCTGAACAGCATCAACTCGATCAACCCGAGAACGATCAACGGTTTGTCGACCTTCACCGACAGATTCACCGCGCGCATCGGCTCAGAGCAGCGTTGGCGAAGACGCAGGCGCAAGGTGCCGCCGTTTGGCGAGTTGCCAGCTATGCGGTGCCCTTTACAGTTGTATTCTTTGTTCCAATGGTTGTTCCTGCGACCGGGGATACAATCCTAAAGATTGCAGTCACCTCGCTTCTTGCTGTGGGCGCCTTGGTGATCGTCAGCGACATGCTGCCGATGTTGGTCAGGTTTAATGCTGCGGTCAGGAAACTCTATGAGCTAGAGAAGCAGATTGACATGGCGCAGCCCGATCAAGCCGAAACCCAGCTGAGCGAGGTGCAAGCAGGTTTTAAGGTCATCGAGTGGAGCGGGATTGAGTACCAGTATTCCCATGTCGAGGAGACCCAGGGTTTCAGACTTGGACCGCTCGATCTCAGAGTCCAGCGTGGCGAGCTCGTCTACATTGTTGGTGGTAACTCGGCAGGAAAGTCAACGCTGGTTAAGCTGTTGACGGGCTTATATCCTCCCGGGCAAGGCACCCTGTACGTCGATGGGCAGCCCCTCGGTCGCGGCAAACACTCAGCCTACCCTCGATTGTTTACCGCGGTTTTTAGTGACGGGCATGCCCTAAGTTCACCATGCGTTGGAGGTGAGTATCCTTTTGCAGCCTGGGAGACGATGATTGAGCAGTTGAACCTTGTCGATCTTGCAGGTCCAGAACTCAATCAGCCGGGGGGTTGGCTGTCTCCGGGGCAGCGCAAACGGCAGGCCTTTGTTGCGGCGGCGTTGAGCGGACATCCAGTCTGCATCTTCGATGATCTGGGCGTTGGCTTAGATCCGCTGTTCCGGCGGCGCCTCCATGAGCAGAGTCTGCCTCGCCTGACCGCGTTGGGTCGGACACTGATACTCGTGAGCAGCGATCTACAGTATTCGCATTGTGCCGATCGTGTCCTTTGCCTGCGTGATGGAGTGCTGCAGGAGTCGGTCTGACTGGTCAGCGGATCTCGCCAGCGGATAACCCCGGCTCAGCAGTGCAGGGCCGTGCAACCCTGAATTCTGTTTTCATAACAGGCGGAGTATCAATGAAACCTGACAACCCAGCCGAGGCAGAAAAGCTGCCAGGGCAGGATGAATTCACCGAGCTTCCGGAGGATTTTGTCTACCTGAACAATGGCTCTCAGGGAAGTATGCCGGCTCCAGTCATTCGGGCATACGCTGAGGCGCTGAGGGTCTGGGCGGCGAATCCAACGACCTCGTTTGAGACCGATCCGGAGTTGGGTAAGCGGCAGTTACGCAACCGCGAACATGTTGCCGCGTTTCTGGGTGTAGGTCAGGAGAACATCTCTCTGACCGACAATACGACAATGGGCCTCAACATTGTGTTGATGGGTCTGAACATCACGGCCAACGATAAGATCGTCCTGACGGATCACGAGCACCCCGCTATGGTGTCTCCGATCTGGTTCTTGCGGCAACGCTGGGGGGTTGCCGTCGAGGTGAGACCATTTCCTCAGGCCGAACAGCTTCGCAAGATGGATGCGGAGGAGCTATTAGCCTGGCTGTTTCCCGATACTGCGGCACTGCGAGGCGCCAAGGCCCTCTGTATCTCGCATGTTTACAATACCACCGGCGTCTGTCTGCCCTTGGATAAGGTTAGACAGAGGGCGCATAGACTCGATATCCGCTACCTTGTGGTGGATGGGGCGCAAGGGGTTGGGATGTTGGATCTGAGTAAACCGCAGAACCGCGTTGACAACTGCGACTTCTATGCAGCGCCGCTGCATAAATGGATAAACGGTCCGCCCGGAACAGGATTTCTGTACATGCGAGACGGCTCTCTGTGTCCGCCGGAGTTCTATCCGCCAGTCGGTCAAAAGATGGGTTCGTACATGTGCGGTGACGAGCGCGGTGCATGCCTGCCCATCGCTGAAGCGTTGCAGGCCCGCGGATGCAGCAGTATCCCAGGATATGTCGGTGCAGTGAAGGCACTGGAGTTCATCGAACGGATTGGCGGACAGTCTCCAGTAGAAGCGCATATTCTGGCGTTGGCGGCGAGCGTCCGTGCGTTGATTGCAGAACGATGCCCGGAGTCTTTGGTCTCGCCCACTGATGACGATTTACGGTCAGGCTTGGTTTCGTTCTTTGCCTTCGACTGGAACAAGCCACGCGGTTGCTTCCGCGACAAGGAGACGGCAACCAAGGTCGTAGAGACGTTAACAGCGGATAGGGTGCAGGTCAGGTTTGTGCCGTTTCCAACCGTGGATATCAGCGGTGACCCTCGGCTACGGCGGCATGATCCAGGTGCGCAAGTGGATTGTTCGGGTGAGCCGGCGGATCAGGTTTTTGCGATCCGGGTCTCAACTGGCTACTTCAACACCCACGCGGACATCGGGCTGCTGGAGCGCGCGTTGGAAAAGGCATTAAGCGGTCTTGGGCAAGGATCCTAGTTGGCAGGCACAAACGGCTCGCTGAGGATGAAGCTGTGGAGCGTTGATGTCCTTCAGCGCTCCACTCTGGGCATCGGTCAGGCAGCCTTGACCTTGCGTTTACTGATGCCGAGGAGTTTGAGTAGGTAGGTTTCATAGAAGGGGGAGACGGTCCCCTTGCGGATCTTGCGCAGGAAATACCACTCGAACAAGAGCTTCAGCCAATGAACCCAGCGCCCACCTTTCATCCAAGCGACGTTTCGCGGCGGGTTCTGCGGTAGGGCGACGAATGCGACCCCGGTTTTGCCCATATCCGCTAAGCAGATAGCATTCCAACTCGCTTTATGCGTTGGTTGCTTGCCGGCAATCGATTCGACGATATTGTGGGCCGTTGCATCCACCATCGACTCGATCATATAACCGGTCTTGGGTGTACCCACTGGTAGCGGTGTCTTCTCCATCGGGGGTATTGCAATACAGACACCGATGCCGAAGACGTTCTTGTAGGTGGGGTTCCGCTGGAATTCGTCGACAATGATGAAACCGCGAGGGTTGACGAGATTGTCGATGCCTTGTAAGGCGTCGACCCCACGGAATGCTGGCAGCATCATCGAGTGTTTGAAAGGCAGTTCGTGCGTCTTCTTGGGCTGGGCGTCGTCGTCTACCTCAGTGACATGCATGACTCCAGGCTCAACCTTGTCGACCTTTGCGTTGCAGATCCATTTGATGTCGTGCTTACGTAATTCGCGCTCGAGCATCCCACGCGAATCGCCGACGCCGCCCAATCCGAGATGACCGATATAGGGCTCAGCGGTAACGAATGTGATGGGTACTTTGTCACGGATTTTACGCTTGCGCAGGTCGCTGTCCATGATAAAGCAATGCTCATAAGCCGGCCCATAGCAGGATGCGCCCTGTACAGCCCCGACGACAATGGGCCCTGGCTCGGCGATAAACCGCTCCCAAGTTTCAGCGGATTTAACCGCGTGGTCGATATGACAGATCGATGAGGTGTTGCCGTTGGGACCAAGGCCAGGGATTTCGTCGAATGCAAGCGCAGGGCCGGTAGCGATCACCAAGTAGTCGTATTCGATACGTTGTCCGTCGACGAGTTCGACCACTTTCGCTTCCGGGTCTACCCGTTGGGCGGCGACGGGGATCAGGCCGATATCCTTCTTTGCGAGGTGGGACTCAAGAGGCACCTCAACCTCAGTGCGCTTCCGCCAACTCACTGCCACCCAAGGATTTGAGGGGACGAAGCTGAAATTCGGTGAGTCGGAGATAACCGTGATCTTCTCGCCTTTTCCGGCAGCCGCTCGCATATCATAGGCCATGGAAGCGCCGCCAAGTCCGGCACCAAGGATAACGATGTGGGGCATGGGATTGTCTCCTCTAAAGGAAAGGTACGGGTTTAGCGTTAGCCCGCATGCGGTGGTAACCACGCCCAGGATTGCGTTACTGCATTTTCAATGAGGGCGAAGATGTCGCAGTCAGGATCTCTTGTTCTAAGTAGAAGTCTCTAACCTGTGACAGTTCAACCATAGCATATCTGGTTTGTAATATGTCTGCTATATTGCGATTAAAGAGTGCGCCTAAAGATTGTAAGCTCGCTCAATGGCGGGGGGTGTTCTTGCAATTTTAACTTTAAACTGCGGCCCGCACGCTGGGGCGCTATTCGATGATCGCGCCTTCAGTTGCAGACAGCGGGGATATTCGTTGTTTTTTATTGATGTCTGCTTCAGCCCTGCGGCAACTGGCGCTTCAGGTCGTTGCGCTTCTTGTGGCCGAATAGAGGGAGGGCGGCATTGGTGACGCCTGCGCCGAGGCTCAACATGTAAAGACTGGTCGCGCCGTAGATCCCCATACGGACGATGAATACTGCACCTGCGCCGGCGATGCCTGGCAGTAACGACCAAGCGAGCCCAGAGCGCATGTTACGTTCGAAGCCACGTGCTAGCGTGAAGAGGTTATCGATCTGGCCTAGGCTCTTATCGAGCAAAACGATGCTGGCCGTGTCAGTGGCCACCGTGGTGGCGCCGGCGAGCGATATCGCCACGCGCGCCTTCTTCATCGCCAGCGCATCATTGATACCATCGCCAACGAAACAAACGTTGCGGCCGGTTGCCTGCAGTCCCTCGATGATGTGAGCCTTGTCTTCTGGAAGGGTCTCGGCAAAGTAGTGTTTGATGCCGAGTGATTCTGCCAGACGTCGAGTCGGTTGCTCATGGTCACCGGAGAGAATGTACAGCTCATGGCCGCGTTCCCTTAAACTCTTGAGGACTCTAGGAGTCTCTGGGCGCACTCGCGCCTCCAACTCGAGCACGCCTGCAAGTTCGTGCTCAACAGCAACGAATACCAGCGATCGCGCGTACTCATCCTCCTCCCAGGCCCCGTCTTTTGGTACGGCGACCTCCTCATTTTCAATAAAACGGCGACTGCCAACCAAGATGTCGCGCCCCTGGACCCGTGCCCTGAGTCCGTGACCGAGTTCAAGACACGTGTGCTCGTGGTCGTCTAGCTCTAGTCCGCGCTGTTGTGCTGCCTCAATAATGGCGCGCGCAACGGGATGGCTTTGGCGATGCTCTGCTGCGGCGGCAAGTGACAAGACCTCGTCCTGCTCAAAGCCGTTTATAGCATGGACCGTACCAACACAGGGCTGTTCTTCGGTCAGGGTGCCGGTCTTGTCGAATACGACCGTGTCTACCTCCGCGAGAAGCTCCAGTGCACGGCCATCTTTGATCAGGATGCCGTATTCTGCTGCCATCTTGAGATGATTCAGCACCCCCAGCGGGATCGTGATCCGGATGATGTCCGCGAAGTTGCAGTTCGTGATCGCGGTTGCACTCAGCGGGCCCAGCCGAGCCAGTGCCAGTCCGCTAAGGGCAAGCGTGGGCAGGGTAAGCTGATTCGCCATCCTTGTGCCTCGCGCCTCGACCGTTGACTTGAAGTCAAGCGTGTTTTGCAGTGCCTGTCCGATCTGTGCAACAGCCGTATCGCGTCCTGTCTTCTGAACGCGAATCTCGATCTTTCCAGAAATGACGAGCGTGCTGGCAAAGACCTGATCGCCGATTGTTTTATCTTGCGGCCGCGATTCACCGGTCAGCATGTGCTGATCGATGGTTGCAGTTCCTCGGGCGACTTGCCCGTCGAACGGGACGCTCTCCCCAGCATGGACAGCGACGAGATCGCCAATGACCACATGCTCAAACGCTGTCTCGATTTCGGCGCCGTTGCGAGAAACCCAAACACTCCGCGGGTTTTCACCGAATAAATCGTATAGCTGTTTGCTGGAACGGTCCTCGGTCTGTAACAGGAAGCGCTGACCAAAAAAATACAGCGTATTGACAAGTATGGCTGCAAAATAGAAGCCGCTTGCCAGTGTGCCTATGATGGCAACCGAGTCGATGACGCTGGAATGAAGCTTGCGTTGAACCCGCCAGCTCTGCCAAGCATCATTGAATATCGAGACAGAGCTCAGCAGGGCCAGTGGAACGGCGATGAGCAATAGTGGTGGGTAGACGAGTTCGGCGAGACCCGCGCTGACGAGCGCGACCAGGGAGGTCCTGAGATCGCGATTCACGGCCGTCTTACGCCGTTCCATCTCCTCGCGATGCTGCTCGACGAGTGATTTCAGAGGGGGGTGGGTGGCCTTGCAGGTTAGCCGCTGCCCAATCTTGCGGCGACGCGACAGTGTGGCGGTTCCTGCCAAAGCAAGGCCCCCGCCAAGGAGTAGCAGTGGAAAGCCCATGAGTTGCTCGCTCTGTTTATGACGCCAGACAGTGGTGGTGTTTTAGTAATCTTTCCGCTTGCGCTTGCGATCTGGGAGCCGTTTATCCCGACGAAGTCACACAACCGTATCTTTATGGTTATGGCCTTATGCGGTCATTTCTAGATGCATCATCGCGCGCATTTTGATGGCGGGTCAAGGGTGTATTTGCCAGGCATACGACCTGCGGATGACGAAATGATCGCGAGAGGGTCGTTAACCCGCGTCAGCAAGGCATATTGACTGGCGATCAGTCCGATGTATCGGTATTTGGACAATCGCTTATAGTCTTATAGTGATAGTAAAACGGTGCGATTGAAGAGATCGAGGCACTTGGCTGGTAACAGATGATCCGACGCCGAATGCTGCATGTACAAATACAAGAACGTATTAGGAAATTAGTAAATTGGCGGATGCTTGTTGAGCGAAATACTGATCCCCTACGCGACGCAAAGGAGTCGATGGATTCAGGGCACAGAGCGGTTTGCAAACGCGGGTGAAGTCTGCCATCTTGTGATCCATATATTGAGCACGAGTCGGCGGTTGCTTTCGACACAACCCAGGCCTAGCGCCGCTGAATTCATGGCGTTGCCAGCGGAATGCGTGCAGGCAAGGCAGGGGATCATCCCGACCTGCACAACGAGCTTGCTGAGCGCTTGAGGAGATCCTTATGGCTCGCGGACTACCCGGCGCGAGGAGGTTTCATGGTTATGCCAACTGGCCGAGACGTGGAACGTGAACATCGCAAAATCCTCGATAACGAAGCGGGAAGGGCGGATCTCCCTCCGACCGGTGACGAGGTCGAGCGCATTGCGAGCCTCGCTGTGTCGATGCGCCTGATCAAGGGCGAGAACGTCATCAAGAATCACGTCATGGTTGCCCTGGGCTTGGGGCTGATTCCAGTACCTTTGTTCGATGTCGCTATGCTGGTGGGAAACCAGGTCAGCATGGTGCACTCCATCGGGCTGATCTATGGGCAGGCCTTCTCCAACAATCGAGTAAAAGCAGTCGTCCTCTCGTTGGTCAGCGGGTCTGCACCGGTGCTCAGTGTGCTCGGTCTGAGCACGGGTGCGAAGCTGATGCCAGGCATTGGGACCCTTGTCGGAAGCGGGAGTGTGGCGGTGTCTGGCGGCGCCCTGACGTACGGTGTTGGCCGCGTCTTTCTGCGACACTTCGAGTCTGGTGGGACGCTGCTGACCTTAGATGCAGCCAAAGCGCGGTCGCAACTCAAGCGAGAGATTAGGCGAGGGCGGGAAGTCGTCGCTGATCTGAAAGCGAAGGTGGGCGCAAGCGCGGCCCCGGCAGCGGCGGGAGCCGCTGGTCGGCGATAACAAGATTGTTTTAACCATGAGCGTTGCTGAGGAACCGGACGACCCGGGGTTGGACGAGCGTCAAGAGCGTCGTGCGACATCATTTATTGCGCTCGGCGCAAGGGCGGTTGTGATCATTGCGCCATTGGCGATCGCAATCCTGGTTGTTGCTGCGCTCCTCTGGCCGCGGATATTCATCTCCGTGCCGGTTGGAGAGACGGGCGTGTTGTTCCGATTCTTTACTGGAACCCAGACCGATCGCGTCTACCCTTCCGGATTGCATATCATCGCGCCGTGGAACACGATGGTGCTCTACGAAACCCGTGCGCAGCTGATTCAGCATGATTTCGAAGTGCTGTCGCTACGCGGGCTGACGGTTGGCGTCAAGCTCGCGATTCGCTTCCGGCCAGCGATCGACCAACTCGGTCTGCTGCATCAGCGTATCGGCCCGAACTACACCCACCGCGTGGTCATTCCTCAGACAGAATCCGTGCTCCGCCTCACGATTGGCCGCCGCACGGCAGAGGATGTGTACACCAATGCCGACGGCCTGCTCGACAAAGCGATCGCGACTGCCAGGCAGGCGGTCGGGCGCGACTTTGTTGAGGCTGAAGACATCATCATTCGAACGGTTGTGCTTCCAAAGTTGGTCAGAGAGGCCATCGAGGACAAGATGAGGCAGCGTGAACTGCTGGAGTCCTATGCGTTCAGGCTCCAGACCGCCAGTCAGGAAGCCGAGCGGCTTCGCGATGAGGCACGGGGGATACGTGAGTACCAGCGTGAGGTCGATTCGACGTTGACTGAACGCTTGCTTCAGCACATCGGGATTCGGGCCACCCAGGAACTGGCCGGATCTCAGAACGCGACTGTGGTCCTGCTCGGTACTGGCGAGGATGGGCTGCCGATGATCCCGGGCGGACGATGAACATCTGCGACGTTTGGCGCCGGCCGTTGCTGCTGTCCTGCTGCCTGTTTTTGGCGGGTTGCGGCCCCTTTCTAGATGAGATGGCAGAGCGGCGGAGCGAATACGCAAGGGCTGCAGAAGGGCCGGTGGTCGTCGCGGTCATCAACGACCGCCCCAAGTCTCAGTTCGTTAATGGCGCCCGACTGGCGGTTGACGAGATCAATGCGTCGCGTGGCAAGCTCATGGGTCGGCCGGTCGAGCTCATGGTTCGGGACGGTTCAGACAGGTTCTCGACCGTCCGTTCGACTGTGCACGAGATCGCCTCAGACCCGCGGGTGACCGCCGTGCTCGGGCACAATCACCCCGATGTGGCGGTTCCGGCATCGGTGGTCTACGAGCAGGCCAACGTGCTGTTTATGGCGCCTGTCTTGCCGAGCCAATTGACTTGGCATGGCTTCGAGTTCGTGCTGCGGATGTTGCCGACCGACGAGACGATGTCTGAGCAGCTGGCCAGTGTTGCGTCACTGTTTGGTTATCAAACCCTCGCTGTGTTGCACAGTCACGATGAACAGGGACGTAAAGTCGCCTTCATGGTGGTTGATGCCGCGGATCGGCACAGCATCGAGGTTGTCTTTCGGGGGGCTTTCTTCGCCGGCCAAAAGGACTACCGTCAGCTGATCAGCGAGTTGATCGGCGTCGACGTTGATGCAGTTGCCGTCTTTGCCGACGCCGACTCTGTTGCGCAGGTTCTGCGCCAGCTTCGTGAGCTTAACCTCACAATGCCGGTGCTAAGCGGGTACACACCGAATCCTGCTTCGCTGGCGGGGAAGGCTGGCGCGGCCGGCGATAAGTTGATCATTCCGGTCGCGTTTACCGGAGAAAACCGCGCTTTTGGTGTGCAGCGCTTCACCGAGGCCTACTTCGAGTCTTACGGCTGCGGGCCTGACCAAACCGCGTCGCAAGGTTACGATAGTATCAAGATCCTGAAGACCCTCATTGAGCGCGCTGGTACGACCGAGCCTCGGACGCTGGTTATGACCACTCGCTATTCGGGACCCATTGCCGGCATCTCCGGGGTCTACCAGTTTAATCCGCAGGGCGATGTTTACGGACGGGACTTCCAGTTCCAAGTCTTGCGCGGTGGGCGCTGGTGGGCGCTGCCCGGAGCGGAGGCGCCATTCCTGCTCTCGCGGTTTAAGCCCACCGCGCAACGCGATCGCGGGGCAGCTGCGGTTGTGCCAAACCCTGAGTGGTCGCCGGCGCAGTTGACGCCGGCTGCGCAGCGCACTGGTTCAACCGAGCAACCCTCGCCGATCGAGGTTGCTGGCCCGGACAAGAGCCCCAGCCAAAGAGGCAGTGGAACGGCAACCGTGCCCAGTGATGAAAGCGGCCCTGTCGATCTCGAGTCCTTGGGTCTAGACGGTCTCGCTAACGGAGGTGCGGATCAATGGCGGCGCGAGAAAGCCTGGTTCAGCCTTGTCCATGAGCTTCTTGGTTTCAGTCGCTTGGGGATGGTGGTTTCGAGTTCGGATCTCAGCAAGATTGCGGAACTCGGGCTGGCGCGCACCATGGCGAAGCAACGAGGCTTTGAGCTAGAGCTCTGCGTGCCCGGAGACGCCACGCAGGACGGCGGCATTAGGACGAGTATTCAGCAGCGCGCCGCGGCGGCGAACGCCGGTGGCGTCGACGTCGAGTCGGCTCAGGCCGCCGGTGCGAGCGAGGATAAGCTGCAGCAATCGGTCCAAAGATGCTACAGCCGTCTGTCCCGCACCGTTGACGCGATCTTTGTCACGGACGAACTGGACTTGAGTCCAGCCTATGTGAAAGAGTTGAATCAGGGGTTATTGTATTTTGATGTGGCCTCCTTTGCGCTTGGGGAGGCGATCGACACTGAGAGGGGCCTCAGCTTGGTTGTGGGCGACGCAGACGTCGACCTAACCCAACAGGGATTTATGACCCGCTTCGACGGGCTGCTTAAAGACACCTCTGCGCGTGAAATCAATCGGCGAATCGAAGATACCCCCGCTTTTGGCGTCGATCTTGGGGCCCTCTCTCAGCTTGGTATTCGCCTACCTCCGCGTGCGCTGGCGTTAGTGTCCGATGTGTTGGGACGGACGCCTATCGATACCGAGTTTTTTCTGGCCCCGGAGATGGAATGATGCTCTATCAAATCTTAGCGGTCGTCGTCTATCTCTTGCTCTGCGTGGTTGTTGCTTTCCTGGGTCGTAAGCGCAAATGGGGCTACTGGGGGTATCTGTGGTCCTCGGTGCTGTTCACGCCCTTCTTCGGTTCCTTGTTTGTTCTGGCCGCAGACCCGCCGCAACGGCGCACAAAGACGTCTGGCACCTCTCCCGCGAGCCGATGAAGCGGCGATTGTGGCCAATGCAGAAAAGGCTGTGCCTGCGAGAGGTGATCTTGGCTGCGGTTCTAGCCAGTCTGGCACTGCTGGCTCCCTTGGCTGCAGCACAGGATCTGACGGAGCCTGCAGTGTCGACGCGGTTTTTGCAGGAGGCACTGCAGGCCTTGGGTCATTACGATGCTGGCATTGATGGCGACATGGGCCCCGCTACTCGCGCCGCGCTGCGCGAGTGGCGAGCAACGCTGGGATTCGCTGACACGGGTGAGCTGACCCAACAACAAAGCGATCTGCTGATTCGCCTGAGCGCCGCTGCAGGGTTAGCGGCCGCCAAGGAGCGGCTGGCCAATATGCCGGCTGCCGGGAAGCAATCCTCACCCTCGGTTCCGAGCAATGTCCGGATCAAGAAGGTCGAGCAGGCATTGCGAAACCTCGAAGAACAGTTGAAGAGGATAACTACCCAGGTCGACGCCAATCAGCAGGCACTGAGCGAGATGAATGCTCTGGTGGACAAGGGGTTCGAGGGGATGGATTCGCTGACGCTGCGGCTCGATTCGTTGAGTAGGCAGGTCGAAGCGGTCCCGCAGACGCTTGAGAATCAATGGGATCGTATCGACGATAATGACGCGCGCCTATTCCAGGCCGTGATCGGGCTGGAGAATCTCCGCGCGAAACTCGAGGAGTTACGCCGGGGTCTGAGCCGCGCGGCTCGTTCGTCTCTTCAGGGCCAGGGCACCGAGGTATCACCTGGTTCGTCTGCGGTGATGACGATACAGCCGCGCTTGCTCTTTGCGCTGGTGGCTGGCCTGCTCGTTCCCCTTGGAATAGTAAGCTATTCCGGTCGCGCAGCAATTGGCCGGCAGGAGGGGGGTCGCACCGGATGGGTGGCGACTGCTTGGTTTGGCGGTGCTGTCGGCTTCTACCTGTTCGGCGCCGGCATCATGCTCGGTTCCAGTTACATGGGCTGGCTGGGGATGCCAACCCACTTGTTCTCCGAGCGGCTGTTGTCTTCGCTGGGCGACCTATCGCCGACGACGTTGAATCCGATTTTGGTTCAGTTGATACTCGCGAGTATCGTCTCCGTCGTGGTTGGCTCAGGGGCGCAGCGCCGGCTCTCGGTAGGGGGTCATGTGATCGTGGCACTTCTCGTTTCCGGGCTTGTGTATCCGTCGTTTAGCCATTGGGCCCACGCGTCAATCGGCGCATCGGGCTCCACAGGCTGGCTTGTGGAGAAGGGTTTCATCCTGCCTGCGGCTGCAACCAATGTCGCGCTCCTCGGTGGTGCGGCCTCACTTGCATTGGCGCAGGGCCTCGGGCTCATCGGAAAGGCTTCTGCGCAGACTGGCCCCGGGGTCGACGCGGGCAGTGTCGGTAGCGGGAGCCTGATCTTACTCTGGGTGGCCTGGATAGGGATTGTCGGTGCGACCGTGACTGAGCCCATGCCGCTGGCCGCCTTGCTGCTGAGCCTTTCCGCGAGTGCTGCCGGCGCTGCATTGAGCCTGTTGGTGGTCGATCGTCTATTGTCGTCTGGAAACGCTTGGCGAGAACGCCTGCCGTTTGCTGTGCTGGCCGGTTTGGTTGCGGCGCCGGGCGGATTCGAGAGCGCATCCTTGTCAGAGTTCGTGGTGCTGGGGATCGTGGTCGGCTTGATAGCGAGCGCCTTCATGCGGCTATTGGATCAGCGAAGCACAATCGATCTCAGGCTCCCCGCGGCATTGGTTGCTGGCGGGCTCTTGGGCACGCTCGCTCCGGTTTTGCTGAGTTCCGGCGGGTTTATTTTTCTCGGCTTATCATTGAACCTGCTGCTTCCCCAATTTCTTGGGATTGGAGCAGCTCTAGCCCTCGCTGTGGTTTCCGGCGTTGCCCTCGCATGGCCCCTGGGCCGCATCCACTTTTTTCGGGGGCCGCCGTGATCTGGTCCGGAAAACTTATCGCTGGCGCCCTTGGAAACTTCATTGGCGGCCCGCTTGCCGGCCTCTTGGCGGCGGGGGTTGGTCATACGCTCGATCGAGAGGTCGAGGGTTTCCGTCGTGCCTTTCATCGTCAGCGCTCCACCGAGTGGCGCCAGCATTGGTACGACGTCGTGTTCGCGGCCGAGTTCTCACTGGCTGGATATCTATTCTCTGGCGAGCGTGCACGAGCAGATGAGGCGGACCTCTGTTTCGATAACCTTGTCGAGCGACGAACGCTGAATCTGAGCGAGAGGGAGCGGGCCTGGATGCTATTCCGGGACGGGCAGCGGCCAGACTTTCCGCTGACTGGGTTTATCAATCACGTGCGATCTGAGACGCACCGGCAGCGTGAGCAGGTCTTCCAGCTTCTATCAACCCTACTTGTCTGTACGCGTTTCGAGCGCGATCCAAACTCTGCCCAAAAACGCGCACTCTCTGATATCGCGGCTCGCTTTGCGATTACCGACGAGATCTTGGCCTCGCTGGCGAATGCCTCATCTAAGTACCGTTATGAATCGCCGGCCGGTCCGTCTGGTGCACTTGATCCGGCGACCGCGTACTCGGTGCTCGGTGTCTCCTCCGGCGCTACTGAAGCGGAGGTTCGTCGCGCCTACAGAGCACAAATGAGCCGTCATCATCCGGATAAGCTGATGCATACGCACCCGTCCGACGAACGCCTATCACAGGCCGCAAGGCGCACTGATCTCACCCGCAAGGCGTTCGATTCTATTAAGCGAGCGCGTGGCTGGTGAGCGGCGCAATATCAGCCTCCAATCGAACAATGAACAACGACACCAAAGACAGGATTGCATCTCCCCGACCCTTCTCGCCGACGGTCAGGCTGGCCGCTGCCCAGATGGAGCAGACGCGCGTCGAGGCTCAAGGCATTATCAAGGGCCATATGATCGGCGCGATGTCGGTCGGCATGCTTCCGATACCGATTGTCGATGGCATCGCGTTGACCAACATCCAGTGGAATCTGATCTGTCGACTGGCCGACCACTACGGCGTCCCGGTCCAGAGTGTGTATCGAACCATGTTCATCTCGATGATCGGTGGCAGCCTACCCGTGCTGTTCTCCGGCGTTGGCGGTAGCTTTCTGAAGCTGATCCCTGGCTTCGGGCAGATAGCCAGCAGCATTGCGTTATCAAATCTTGCCGCCGCCTCAACCTTTGCAGCCGGTAAAGTCTTCATGGAGCACTTCGAGCGGGGCGGCACGATGAGCGATTTCCGCGCACGGTCACTGCGTCGACAGTTCCGCCTTGAGTTGGGCCGTTCGCGTCGCTCGAGCGCGGCTAACCAGTAGGTTGTGTGACGCATTTCGGAGGGTGGAGCATGGCTCGAGATACTCGCTCACCGGCTGCTTGCAGCTGCTGCTCTGCTGCTACGCCTTGCTGGCGTGCTCGACCGGTGACGCTTCAACATCTGAGGCGGTGCAATCCAGGCTTCCGGTGGTGCGGATCGATACCCGTGAGTTAGATGCCCAGACAGTTGGCCGTGAATTGGGCCGTCTCTGGAAGAGCCGATTTCCCGACCTAGAGAGTCAGTTAGATGGCTTGTTGGCTAGCCGTTTGGGAGGTCTAGCGGCTCGAGCATCGTCGCTCCTGGAGACATCAGGGCTAGACCTGAGCAAGCTGGCCGAAAACGAGCTTGAGGAATTCCAGGGCCTTGCTGGTTTCTTGGATCTGGTCAGCGAGAGCCGCTTTGGAGATGGGTTGCTCTCGTCCGATGAGTTGGTGCTGGTGCAGATCCTTCCTGACCTCGGGATAGATGGCGCCGGGTCTGGTTTTGGCATTTTCGGCAGTCTCAGCGCCTCTGGCAGTCCGCTGGTTGTGCGAACGCTGAACCCTGAGACCGGAGAGCCAACCGATTCCATCCCGGATGCGATTACCGTCTATGAGCGGGCTGGTAATACTGTCGTCAGTGTTGGGATCGCCGGCAATCTCGGTATCACCACAGGGTTCAATGACAGTGGACTCTTTGTCTCTATCCTCCCGGCCTTGGGTGTGCCGGCCCCTGCTGAACCCACAGGTTCATCCGAACCACTGGCACTGGCGGTGCGGCGGACCCTGCAGACATCGGAACAGATTGACTCAGCGGTGCGTGCGCTGAGCGGAGGCTATTACGGGATTGCCCACAGCCTATTGATCGCCGACCGCGAAGAAGTCGGGGTTCTCGAGCAGCCCATGGCAGGGACAGGGTTGCTGCGCAGGGCAATGAGCGTTCTCCATCCAAGCATGGCTTGGGGGCCTGGCGACAGCATTGCCGCGGTCGGTTGCTTTGCTTTGGCGTCCATGCCCTCTGATTGCGACGATGCGCGCCATCGCTATCTTTGGCAGCATTTGCGGGTGTCAGCCGAAGGATATCTGCAGGGGCGCCGCCCAGTGCTGGCAGAGCTGATCGACGCGATGCTCGAGGGCGAGAAGCGTGCCACCACAAGTGACAAACGACAGAGTCGTCAAATTCTGGGGTTCGCCCCGGATACAGCCGACTTGGTTGTCCGCGACCTAGGCGCATCGACAGCAGGTGATGCTCCTGAGCCCGTCACGCAGCGATTCACAGATCTGTTCCCATTATCCCAGACCAGGCCTGACACCGTTTTGATCTGGTGGTGGCTCTGGGCAGCAATCGCGATCTTGCTGGTCATCACTCTCTGGGTGCGTTTCCGCTCGAGCCCACGCGATGTTCCAGAGTCCGAGGTCGAGATCGAGGGCGAGGGCGAGGGCGAGGGCGAGTAGGCGAGGCGAGTTCCGTCCTCAAGAGATCATCGTCGGTCAAGCTCTTTCCCAGAATCCGGCTCGTCAAGCTGGCCGCGCGGCGATTTGCGGGCGTTGGGCGTCTCGCCGAGAAAGATCGGTAGTGCCAGGTCGCTCGATCCTGCTCCAATAACAAGGGTCTTGGTATTGTCGGAAGTCTTCAGGGTCCGAGTTGCTTCGATACCCTGTTGGACGAGCAGGCGTTCGCTCAAGGTCTCATCGACGATGGCCTGATAATCACGAATACCCTCCGCCTCTATGCGGATGCGGTTCGCCTCATTGATTGCAATTTGGCGCCGAAACTCGTAGGACGCCAAGATCTGTGATTGTCGGAGCTTGTCATCAATCGCATTGCGAACGGTTTCTGGCAGTTGGATGGTGCGAACGATCATCTCATTGACCTCGACGAAGTTTCTTCCTGCCTCTCGTATCGCCTTCAGCAGTGCCAGATTGAGCAGTCCCTTGTGGTTCGTGTAGATCTCTTCGGCCGTGGCATTGCCGAGTTCTTGCCTGAATATTGATTCTGTTTGCGGCAAGACAACCCGGGTAAGATAATTCGGCCCGATATTCTCGTGCAATAAACCGGCCAGTTCTCGGACCGGGCGAAAGCGGATTGCCAACTGCAAGGTCAGCGTTAGCCCTTCCACCGTGAGCACATCGAGCTCATATTTGACCAGCTGTTTGCGCACCTCATAGAAGGTCATCTCGTCGAGTGGGCTGATGATATGCAGCCCTTCGTCGAACACACGGTCGATGCGTGTTCCGGTAAAGCGGTTCCAGAGTGCGCCGACATGGCCGGCAGGGACGATGACAAACACCCGGTCAGCCAAATAGACCGCGACACCGGAAATGCCGAGCGCGGCGACCAGGAACAGGTGTAGGCCTCCGCTCAGCCAGCGCTGCCAGCCGGAAGGCCGAGCGGTAGCGCTGCTCGATGTCGCCTCGGGCCCGTTGTCATCCGGGTCGCCCAGGGTTTCAGGTCGCTGATCCAAGGTCGCCAGTAGTCTCGCGTTGTTGTAGTGAGTTGACGCCCAAAGCCCTTCCTGTTCGCTACGTCCGGCGCCTGCTGCGGCGCCTGCCTAAACGCCTCAGGGTAGCTCAGATTATCAGTTATGTTCGGGTCATGCTCGGTTCGAAGTGATCTACTGCTATCGGGCCGCAATGACGCTAAAGTTGCCGGGTTAAACCAGGGTAAAAAGGAACAGCGGCGCCCCGAAATGGGCGTTTGGTATAGGCTAAAGAAGTGCTTCAGGGAATTCTAAAATTCCGAGGGCGATAGATATTCAGGATCGCTAATTTACTAATACTTTGGGGTCTAGAGGAGTTGCTTCGTTATTGCTTGACGGCTCTGGGAAGAACTGTGCTAAGGTTTCCCCCGTACACATATAGAATACCAGATGTGCTATATGTGTTTTGCGTGAAACGGTCATAGAGACCTTCTATAGAATCTTTATTCGGAGAACAGTCGATGTCTACTGAAACTGCTGCTGGAGTCGGCCTGGTTGCCGAGGGCGCATCTGCCGGGTTCAATACACTTGCTGCCGCCGGTACCGGCCTCAAGGCATTCCTTATCGCGAATCCGCTTTCCATGACCGCTCTTGGCGGCGTGTTGGCCGGGGTTGGCGGCTACTATGCCTATACGCAATGGCGTAACAGAAAAGACAAACAAGAGCCACACGAGGAAACCGCTCAGGAGCATCATGAGGAAGCGGCAGAGCCTGCAGCTGCTTAATCCAAGGTGATGAGAGACCTAGATCGGCACATGGATGTGTCATCACGCTTGACGAAAACGGTGAGCGCGACCGGCCTCGGCGACCCGCTGGGCAGCTAAACTGAGCAGGCCATCGAAGTCGAGACGCCAACAGCGCCGATCGGGAGGATCGCGGCTTAACGGTCAATTGAGGCAAGCGCAGCTGCGACACTGTGCAGAGGTGACGATCACAATGGCTTCGACAATTCTGGACCAACGACTCACCGTCTTTGCACGTGAGTCACGCTCTTTCGCGCAGGATCTGGGGGGTTGGGTCCGCTCAGGACTAGGGCGCTTCAATGGCGCGGACAGACGCGCATTGACTGAACAGTTCACCGTCTGGGCACTCAACAAAGAGAACACCGGCGACGACAGCGACGGCGCTGACCTGCGCGAATGGATTGATTATCTCGATCAGCAAGGACGCGAAGCCTTAACTGAACAACTCAGCGAATTCTGCGGCGGTTTCGAGATCGAGTTGTCATGGCTGGTGTCCGGCGAGTTTGCAGATAGGCCGCACCTTGAGGAATTACTCAGCTCGATGGCGACTCGCTACTGTCTCGCCTGCAAGGCGGCAGTCGATGCGGATGCGCCACTGCGACGGTTTCGCCGGCGCCGCACTTGGCAAAGTAAGTTAAAGCACCGCGCGGACACATAGCGGTACGACCCGCCTGCATGAGCCGCAGGTTGGGCCAGAGGCACAAGCGCGAGCAGGGTCAACACCATACATTGAGAGTCACTGCACCATGACGGCAACCAATTACGACGAAACGATGACGTCTTCAGAAGAGACCGAGGAGTTTGAGGAGCAAAGCTCGGAACAACAGCACGCCGCAGCGGACAGCCTCGTGCGTCAGTACACACTGGGCGGTATGGCAGTTGGCCTGGTGCCAGTGCCGATCGCTGATCTGGTCGCGCTCGTGGCAGTACAACTCAAGATGCTGCACGGCTTGGCGCGGATCTACGGGATTGAATTCAAGGCCGACTTGGGCCGCTCAGCGGTCGCGAGCCTCGCCGGCAGCGGTTTATCGACAACGCTCTCTCCGACCGTGGCGGCGAGCCTCGGTAAGATTATCCCGGGAGTTGGCCAAACCTTATCAACGGGATCTGCTGTGATCCTGAATGGCGCAGTCACCTACGCCGTGGGAAAGGTGTTTATACAACATTTCGCTGCTGGTGGGACCTTTCTGACGTTCAATCCTGAAGCGGTACGGGACTATTTTGAGACACAGATTAAGGAGGGCAGCAAGGTTGCTGCGGATCTGAAAAAGAAAAAGGACAGCTAACCTGAAGGTAGATTGCTAGGCAGTCTAGAGAAGGCCCAGATCACTCCAGATAAGGCTGGTGCCGCTCATTACTGAGCGCAACACCAACGAGTACGTCGGGCGCAGGTTCTTGCGGCGTGCGAGGCTTCACTCATCACTGCGGAGATTGGTCCAATGCAAACCCAGACCCGCCAGCCCGTCGCGAAGGCCGTCCTGTTGATCCTGGATGGCATGGGACTCAATGATGATCCCACCACGAGCGCAACGACGGTAGCGAATATGCCGTATGTCCATGGGCTGATGGAGCAGCATGGCCATGCCCGACTTCAGGCTTCCGGTGTAGAAGTTGGGCTCGATGACGGAAAAGCAGGGAATTCCGAGGTTGGGCATCTGACCATCGGCGCCGGCAGGGTGCTACCAAGCACATTGGCAAGGATACGCGCGGGATATCAGGACGGCACCTGGGAAGGAAGCCCGGCCTGGAACCAGTGCGAAGATTCTCGGCGGCTGCACATTGTCGGCTTGCTATCAGATGCGGGTGTCCATGGGCACTGGGAAACCTTGGTGCAGGCAGCACAGCTCGGTGTTAAGAAGGGTTTCCAAGAGGTCTATCTCCACGCCTTGCTTGACGGTGTCGACAGTCAGGCGGGCAGTAGTCCGCAATTACTGTCCGAGCTGGAACATGCGCTCGCAGCCACCAAGGAAGACAGGATCAAGCTGGCCTCTGTGATGGGGAGAAAATGGGCCACGGATCGCGCTGAGAATTGGGATCTGACCGGGCACTGCCGTGATGCCTTGATGGGGCGGGCCGCAAGCACCCCTTTCCGAGCGGCTGACCTGGTTTCTCATCTCGAGCAACGCCCATCGGAAGCGGATTTTCCGCACGCTTTCCTGCCCGACTGGGCGCCTATCGCTCCAAACGAAAGTGTCGTGCTGACCAATCATCGCGCCGACCGCATCTCGCAACTGGCGCATATCTTGAGCGAAGAATGCCATGTCATGGCGATGGTAGAGCTCAAGCAGGAGACCAGGTCGATCGACGACGTCTTCTTTCCGACACAGCCCTTGGATGGGGGACTCGTGGATCTGCTGAACGGCAGCGGTTACCGGACCGTCAGGCTGTCGGAACAGTGCAAATTCCCCCATGTCACCTATTTCATCAATGGGATGAAAGCGGACGAGGATGCGACCGGCATTGAGGTGCCTACCATTCCGGACGATGCCCTTGTGGCAAATCCTGAAATGTCCATTGACGCACTTGGTCGGGAACTGGGGCAAGTACTCTCCGCGGGGGGGCAGGGCCAAGTACTCATCGTCAATGTACCGAACCTGGACCAGATCGGACATCAGGGCGACATCCTAGCCGCTAAACAGGCGGCATCGGCCGTCGATCAGCTTGTTGAAAGGACGATTGTACCGGGCTGTCGAGAGCACGGATGGGAGCTACTGATCACAGCCGACCACGGCAATGCCGATCTAATGGTCGACGGCCGTGGCAGGCCGATGGGCTCGCACTCAACCAATGAAGTGCCGATGATCCCGATCTCGTATACCGGTAAATCGGTCAGCTGGCAACGGCATTCCGGAAGCCTTGCGAATGTCGCCGCGTCGCTGCTCACGCTGTTGGGCAGCCAGTATCCGGCGACCATGGACGAGAGCCTGATCAAAGTCGACCAGTAGAGTTCGACCAACAGAGGTCGAGCAGTAGAGCAGTCTCAGCAGTTGCGCTTTCCTGCTGAAAGCGCGGCGAACTTTCAAAATACGGGAATGCATGCTGCCAATGATACCAATTGGGATTCAGATCCTAGCGGCCACCTACGCCGGCTCAAGACTCTTAGACTGCTATAGTGGCCGAAAGAAACGTACCTCGTATCTTAAGGATCAGCCCCTCGCTAGGGGCAAGCCTCAAGAACAGGGGTTAGGGCGCTACGAGAGCGATGGCGATGCCGATGGAAAGCGAAGCGGTGCGCTGGCACTCAGTAGCGCCGCAGTGGCCCTCACAAGCCTGCGCTCGCTCTATCCTCCTTTGGCGCTGGTCACTCTGGTCCTGATTAGCTTTGTGACGGTCCCGATACTGAAAGAGGTTGAGACCTCCTTATTGAAGGAACGTCGTATCAAGAACGATCTGCTGAACTCGCTCGCCAGCGTCGGCTGCATGGCGACGGGCTATTATTTGGCAGCAAGTCTTCTTGCTTGGTTCTACCACCTGGGAACACGTTTGATCTCGCGAATTCAAGGAGACGCGAGAAGGAGGCTAACCGATGCCTTCGAGATTGAACAGGATCAGGCTTACGTCCGAAAAGACGGCGTCGAGATCGAATGCGATATCGATGATATTAGCCTGGGCGATATCGTCGTGGTAACCACCGGCGAAACCATTCCCGTGGATGGCGTCATTACCGCGGGTACGGGAGCGGTTGATCAGCGTAGTCTGACCGGCGAGTTCATGCCTTGCGAGAAAACAATCGGCGACAACGTGTTCGCCGCCACCTTGGTTGTTGCCGGACGCCTAGAGGTCAGGACTGAGAAAGCGGGCCTGGATACGACTGTTGCCAAGCTCAATTCGATCCTGGCCAATACTGCAGACTTTAAGAGCAATATTCAAGTCAAGGGTGAAAAATGGGCCAACGGCGCCGCGGCACCTCTTTTGACGATCGGCCTAGCATCACTACCCGCGTTGGGCTTCACCCGCATCATGATGCTGCTCTATAGCAGTCCAGGCAATAACATCCGGGTGCTGACCTCCCTACAAACATTGAATTACCTCGCGCTCGTGGCCCATAGCCGGGTGCTCGTCAAGGATGGGCGGGCATTGGAGTTGCTCAAGGACGCGGATACGGTGCTGTTCGATAAGACCGGTACGCTCACGACCGAACAACCACAGGTTGGAGAGATTCTTCTCGTCCATGCAGATGCCGCAGAAGTCCTGACCTATGCGGCTGCAGCCGAACGTCGGCTGCGACACCCGATCGCCAAAGCCATCATTGCAAAAGCTGAAGGGCAGGGTTTGATTTTGCCGGAAATAACGGACGCGAATTACAAGGTGGGCTATGGTATTTCGGGAACGATTGCCGCGAAGAACGTGATGGTCGGAAGCGTTCGCTTCATGACCGAGCAGGGAATCGATATTCCGGCGGAAATTAGCGCGGCGGTCGCCGCTACCAAGACTCAAGAGCATTCCTTCGTCATGGTCGCGGTGGATCGCAGGGTCAAGGGGGCGATCGAGATCAAGCCGCAGTTACGTCCGGAATTGCATGACCTCGTGGTCCGACTCCGCGCGCGCGGGGTCACGCATTGCGCGATCGTCTCGGGGGACCACGAGCGTCCTACGCGTGACTTGGCCACACAGTTGGGTATGGACGCCTATTACTCCGATGTCTTGCCTGAGCACAAGGCCGAGATCGTCGAACGTCTTAGAAGCGAAGGTCGCACGGTCTGCTTCGTGGGCGATGGAATCAACGATGCGATCGCAATGAAGTCCGCTGACGTATCGATCTCCCTGGCCGGTGCAGCCTCAGCAGCAACGGATTTGGCGCAGATCATCTTTTTGGACGGCACCCTCGGAAAACTCGACGAGCTATTTAGGATCTCAGAAGAGCTCAACGGCGTTCTACGCCAGAGCGTCTTGATCTGCGTTGCTGGTTCATCCGTTAACGTGATTGCTGTCTATTTCTGGTTTCTTGGAGTGCTGCCTTCACTCTTGCTTCTCAGCGCCGTGGTTCCGGCGTTGGGCGTCAGTCATGCAATGCTGCCGCTGTTGCGGATCAATCGGGAAAAGCACAGGGATCGCCAGCGTAACGGAGCAAGCGAGCCAGCTTTTGGGCCGGGTGAGATGGGTCTTGCCTCGGTCTGACAAGGCTGGACTCAGTCGTAGGCCACTGCGAGCAATAGCGGCTCAGTGAGATTTGGAATGCAGAATGAGGTGTAGATGGTGACCGATTTCGACACGCCAATCGATCGGAGTGGCTCGAATGCCGAAAAATGGGACCGGGCGGGACTGCGCGAATACTTTGGGCGTGACGACCTACTGCCATTTTGGGTGGCAGATATGGAGTTCCGGGCTCCGCCAGTCGTGATAGCGGGCCTTAGCGAGCGGGCTGCGGAGGGTATTTTTGGCTATGAAAAACGCCCGGCAGGGGTTGTCGATGCGTTCCGCGAGTGGCAGAGGATACGACACGGCTGGAATGTCGATTCTGAACAGATCTGCTTCAATCCTGGGGTCTTGAGCGCTATCGGGGCATTCATCTCACTTTGTACAGAAGAAGGCGACAGTATTATCGTGCAACCGCCTGTCTTCTTTGAATTCCGGGTGGCGATCCGTGGGATGGGCCGGAAAATGGTCACAAACCCCCTCGTCCGTGCGGATGCTCAATACGAGATTGACTTCGATGATCTCGAGAAAAAGGCCGCTGATCCAACCGCGAAGATGTTGATCCTGTGCAGTCCGCACAACCCCGTCGGCAGGGTCTGGACGGCAAACGAGTTAGAACGCCTTGGAGCGATTTGTCATCGCCACGGCGTGTTCATCCTCTCGGACGAGATCCATGGCGATATCCTGTACTCGCGCAGTCAGCATCGGCCGTTTCTTTCCGTTGTTTCTCCAGAGATTGGACAAAATTCTGCCGCCTGCTTGTCGCCGGCGAAGACATTCAACATCGCTTCCGTCACCGAGGCTGCCTCAGTGATTCCAAACCCGGCGCTGCGACGACGCTTCGAACAGTACTTTGCGCGGCATTTGATCTCCGGCCCCGCCGCCTTTTCGTCAGTGGCCATGGAGTGCGCTTATCGCAGTGGCGGACCCTGGTTGAACGAGCTTCTGGCTTATTTGCAGGGAAATATCGTCTACATGCGAGCGTTTCTGGAGGCTGAGGTACCTGGGGTTCAACTGGTGGAGCCCCAGGGTACCTATTTGGCATGGCTCGATTTAAGAGGGCTGGGCTTGGAGACCAAAGACTTGGCGAGGTTTTTGGTCGAGCATGCGCGCCTCGCGCTAAATCCGGGGTACTGGTTCGGGCGCCAGGGGGCGGGCTATGCGCGAATGACCATCGCCTGTCCAAGGCCGATGCTCGAGGAGGGCCTGGGCAGGCTCGCGTCGGCAGTTAAAGGGCTCGGTCGTTGAGCGCGACAGTGGGGGTGCGCGCTTAGAGGTGCGCGTGCTTAGACAGGGTAGGGAATCGGGACATGCAGCGCGGGTATGAGGGCAACCTTGCGCAGCGAATGGCTCATCTCAGCAGCACTGATGGGCAACATCATTTAGGCAATCGCGCATTTGGCGCAGGGGGTTCGATGACACAGAAGAATTCGCCTCCAACTCCTCCGCAAACCGGCGGAAGGCAACGAGTCAAGACAGTAGCGATCATTGGTGCTGGTCCTGTTGGACTGGCAGCTGGCGCCCATGCACTCGAGCGTGGGCTGTCACCGGTGATATTGGAACTCGGACCCGAAGCCGGGCATTCGGTGCGCCAATGGCAGCATGTGCAGTTGTTTTCGCCATGGCAATTCAATGTCGATCTAGCCGCGGAAAGGCTTCTGCAAGAGGTGGGCTGGAAGCGCCCAGAAGACCAGAGACTCCCGACTGGTGGGGACTTTTTGGATGCGTATCTTGTGCCTTTGGCAGAGCGCACACGGCTTGCTGACTACTTGAGGCTGTCGACGGACGTGATCGGCGTCACTCGGCAAGGACATGACAAGTTGCGCAGCGCTGGCCGCGACCGTGCACCGTTCGAGGTGCGCGTTCGCACCAAGGGCGTGGAGGATGTGTTCTTGGCCGACGCCGTGATCGACGCCTCTGGCACCTGGGCGACCCCAAACCCAGCTGGAGCGAATGGCCTGCCGGCGTTTGGCGAGCGGGAAGCGTCCGAACGGATTAGCTATGGTATGCCGGACGTGCTCGGAGCACAGAGGCAACGATTCGCCAATCGCCGCGTCGCCGTGCTTGGTGGCGGGCATTCGGCGGTCGGGACCATCTTGGATCTGGTCAGCCTGAGCGAGTCTGCGGCCCAGACGACGATGACCTGGCTTGTCCGAGCGCAAGACACTGCGCGCTCATTTGGCGGCGGGGAGAATGACCAACTCCGCGCCCGAGGCCAGATCGGTGCACGATTCCGGCACCTAGTCGAGGGAGGCAAGATCGCGATCGAATCCGGCTTCCGGGTGAACCGGCTCTCAATGGCTCAAGACGGGCTGCAGATCTGGGAGGAGGGCGACACTGAACGCCGGATCACCGTCGACGAGTTGGTCGTAGCAACGGGGTTTCGTCCGGATTTCTCGTTGACCAGGGAACTGCGGCTCAACCTGGATGCGACCGTCGAGTGCCCTCCTGTATTGGCGCCGCTCATCGACCCAAATCTGCACTCATGCGGGACCGTCCCTGCTCACGGTGCCCGCGAACTCGCTCATCCTGAGCCTGGGTTCTATGTCGTCGGTATGAAGTCGTACGGGCGCGCTCCGACCTTTCTGATGATCACCGGCTATGAACAGGTGCGATCGGTGATGGCAGAACTCGCGGGCGATTCCGAGGCCGCGGCAAAAGTGGAACTCCAGCTGCCCGAGACCGGTGTCTGCTCTGCTCCCCTCGACGCCGAAGACGAGACGGGCTGCTGTGAGCCAAACATGACCAAGAACCAGCCTTCGGTTCGACTCAACCTAGATAGGAACCGGCAGTTATGATGACCGAAGCCTTGATGATGCTCGGCGGCGGTACCCTGAGCATGGGAGTACTGCAACGGACACGCCGAAAGAAGAGATCGCAGAAGCTTCTCAGCCTCAGCACGCGCCGATCTTCGTTGGGAATGGCGTCTGACGGCAGGATCGCACAGACCAGCACCGCTGAAAATGGCGTCCGGCCGAAATCTGATCAAGAAAGGCAAGCCCTGAACGTTCTCAAGGGTAACTCTGCCTCGCTCCTGTTGTTTGCAATCTCCTATGCGTATCCGGTACTGAGACTGCCTGCCATCCTACTGGCCATCTACAGTTGCATACCGATCTATCGCCGAGCATCTGTTGCCGTATTCCGCGACAAAAAGCTTAAGAACGACGTATTGAACGGCTTGGTGGTGACAGGGACTCTACTGACGCAGCATTTCTTCGTCACGGCCCTCTATACCTTCATCTCAAACCTCGGAACCGTCGTGGTCCAGCGCAGCCAGGGCTACTCCGAGGAAATGCTCAAAGGCGTCTTTAATCGCAAGGTGACGAAGGTCTGGGCGGTCCGAGACGACGTCGAACTCGAAACCCCTATCGAAGCCGTCGCAATTGCCGATGTGATTGCCATCCACACCGGTGAGATCGTTCCTCTCGATGCACAAATCGTAAAAGGCGCAGTCACAGTCGACCAACACATGTTGACCGGTGAATCGATTCCAGTGGACAAAGGCGTTGGGGACGCGGTGTTTGCTTCCACAGTCGTGATTGCTGGATACGCTTGGGTTGAGGTGACCAAGACCGGGGAAGACACGGTCGTCGCAAAAATCGAAAACGTCTTGCAGGGCACGTCTCACTTCAAGACCAGCATCCAAATGAAAGGAGAATCCTGGGCCGATACTGCGGCCGCTCCGATCCTCGGCTTGGGCACCCTGTTATGGCCGCTGCAGGGCCTAGGGGTGGCGACCGCGGTCTTCAACTGCAGCCCCGGTAACGGGATTCGATTATCCGCATCGGCGCAGACCTTGACGCACATTATCCTCGCCAGTCAACACAACATCCTGATCAAAGATGGCCGTGTGCTCGAGCAGCTCATGGAGGTTGATACGGTCGTGTTCGATAAAACCGGCACACTCACCGAGGATAAGCATGAGGTGACCCGTGTCTTGGCTGCAGGGGACGAAATGGACGAATCCGAGGTGCTGTTCTACGCGGCGGCGACGGAGCAGCGGGTCGG
>CAZEZH010000029.1:0-28374 GCA_964516305.1 uncultured Halochromatium sp.
CAACGACATCGCCGACGAAATCGTCCGAAACATCGAGGAAACCGTCCTGTTCCCCAAGCGTGAGTACGAGCGCCTGATCGAGATCTTCAAGGCGCACGATATCGGCTACTTCTTCTACAACGGCGGCGGCGATTCGGCCGATACCTGCTACAAGGTCAGCCAGCTCTCAGAGACGCTTGGCTATCCGGTGCAGGCGATCCATGTGCCGAAGACCGTCGACAACGACCTGCCGATCACCGACAACTGCCCGGGTTTCGGCTCGGTGGCCAAGTACATCGCCACCTCGGCGCTCGAGGCCTCGTTCGATGTGCGCTCGATGGCCAAGACCTCGACCAAGGTCTTCGTGCTCGAGGTGATGGGCCGCCACGCCGGCTGGATCGCTGCCGCCGGTGGTCTGATCGAGGATCATGGGATGCCGGTGCTGGTGCTGTTCCCGGAGATCGAGTTCGATCAGGAGCAGTTCCTCGCCAAGGTCAAGGCGATGGTAGACAGTCACGGCTTCTGCACCATTGTGGTGTCCGAGGGCGCGAAATACCCGGATGGACGCTTCCTCGCGGAGCAGGGCACGCGCGATGCCTTCGGTCATGCGCAGCTCGGCGGCGCGGCGCCAGTGGTGGCGAATCTGATCAAGGAGGCGCTGGGCTATAAATTCCATTGGGCGGTTGCTGATTATCTGCAGCGCGCAGCTCGCCATCTGGCCTCGAAGGCGGACGTCGAGCAGGCTTATGCGACCGGCCGTGCTGCTGTCGAGATGGCCATTGCGGGCGAGAATTCGATCATGCCAACGATCGAGCGCGTCAGTAGCGATCCCTACCAATGGCAGGTTGGCAAGGCGCCCTTGTCTGAGGTGGCGAACGTCGAGAAATTCATGCCGCGCGAGTTCATCACCGACGACGGTTTTGGCATCACAGCTGCATGTAAGTCGTACCTGTTGCCGCTGATTCAGGGGGAAGACTATCCGCCCTTCGAGAATGGTCTGCCGCGCTATGTGACCTTGAAGAACGCGCCGGTGGCGAAGAAGCTCGACGTCTTCGAGATCTAGGCGCGGTTCCGCTGCCCCTGCAGCATGCTTCCTCATCGTTGCCGCAACCTCGGCTGCGGCGGCTGGATTCTTGGTGCGATCGGTAAGGAGCGACCATGAGCGATTACCATCTCTATCTGTCCTTGATCCCGGAGGCGCTGATTGCCTCCATGCTCGAGCCGAAGGAGTTCGGCTCCTACTACGCGGTGGGAAGGAGCGGGCGCGTGTTCGGCGAATCGATCTTCTTCGAGATCGATCCTGGCTTCCGCTCCGAGGATTTCGCGTTCTCGCTCGCTGATGAGCGTTGTGTGACGCAGCCCGATGGCAAGCCAAAGTCATCGGTGTATCTGGGGATCTACAACGTCCTGGCCCGTATCCCGGTGTCCGCCATCGGCAAGCTCTATCTGGTCACCGATGATGGGCGCACACTCGAACTCGAGCGTGCCGGTTACACCCCGGACCGTGAGCATCCGCTGCATCTGTACCAAGAGTTCTGCCCGAAAAGCCCGCTGGTGGCGAGCCGGCTGGAGCCACAGGCGTTCTGCCGCTCGATCACCGACCCCAAAAAGCCGGTGCATCTGCCGCGGATCGCATTCTCGGATCTGGCGCTCGGCGAGCTTGCGTTCGACCCGCTCAATGGCAAGGCCGATGATCTGCCGTACCGCTATATCACGCATCTACGCGACGTCCTGTCGGACTTCACCGCCAACACCAAGGACAGCAAGCTCGTGCTCAAGCATGTGCGCGACGCGGTGATCTACCGCACGGTCCAAACGGGTTTTTATGTGGGTGATCACGAAGACTTTGCCTTTTATCCATTTCCGAGCCGCGAGGAATTACAGTCGACCCATTACGATTGGTGGCGCTCGGCGCAGATCGCGCATTTTGATTGACCGCGGCGCCCATCGCCTGTTCTCTACTGTTTTCTTCATCCTTCATCTTGCCGCGCTGCCAAGCCTGCGCGGCTCTTCAGCTGTAGAAGTCGAACCATGAACGAACCCATCTTTTGGCTCGCTCCGCTCGCTTCCATCTTTGCGCTCTACTTCGCTTGGCGTTTCTTCAAAGAGATGCGCGTACATGACGAAGGCACTGAGGCCATGCGCGAGATCGGGGCGCATGTGCGCAAAGGCTCCATGGCCTATCTGCGCCAGCAGTACAAGATCATGCTGGTGGTCTTCGCACTGGTGGCAGGACTCTTCGCTTATCTGGCCTATGGGCTGGAGGTGCAGAATCCCTGGCTGCCGGTGACCTTCCTCTTTGGTGGCTTCTTTTCCGCCCTCGCCGGTTATTTCGGCATGCAAACGGCCACCTTGGCGTCGACGCGGACCACCGCCGCGGCTCGGACCTCGCTCGCCGGGGCACTCAATGTGGCCTTTCGCAGCGGTGCGGTGATGGGGCTGGTCGTGGTTGGCTTGGGCTTGGGCAACCTCGCCTTCTGGTTCGTGCTGATCGATCTGTTCACCGCTGGCGACCCGAGTCAGGGCGCCTATCTGATCCTGGTCACCACCACGGTGCTGACGTTCAGCATGGGCGCGTCGATGCAGGCGCTCTTTGCCCGTGTCGGCGGCGGCATCTTCACCAAGGGCGCCGACGTGGGCGCCGACCTGGTGGGCAAGGTCGAGGCCGGCATCCCCGAGGACGACCCGCGCAACCCGGCGGTGATCGCCGACAACGTGGGCGACAATGTCGGCGATGTTGCAGGGATGGGCGCGGATCTGTTCGAGTCCTATTGCGGCTCCATCCTTGCTGCCTCGGCACTTGGCGCTGCGGCCTTCGTCGCCGATCCGGCGATGCAGATGAAGGCGATTGCGGCGCCGATGGCCATTGCCGGGATTGGCATCATGTTGTCGGTGCTCGGTGTGTTTCTGGTCAAGACGCGCGAGGGCGCGACCCAAAAGGAGCTGCTGGGCGCTCTGTCGAAGGGGATCAATGCGAGCGCGGCCTTGATCGTGCTGGCATCGGCGGCGGTACTCTGGCTGCTGGGCATCGAGAACCATTGGGGCATCTGGGGCGCGGTGGTCACGGGTCTGGTCACTGGGCTGATCATCGGGCGCTCGACCGAGTATTCGACCTCGGCCTCGTTCAAGCCGACGCGCAGCATCGCGGCCGCGGCCGAAAGCGGTGCGGCGACGACGATCATCGCTGGCATCGGCGTCGGCATGCTCTCGACCGTGATCCCGGTGCTGGCGGTGGCGACCGGCACCATGCTGGCCTATCTGTTCGCCTCTGGCTTCGATCCGGCAAAGATGGGGTTGGGACTGTACGGGATCGCGATCGCGGCGGTTGGGATGCTCTCGACGCTCGGCATCACGCTGGCGAGCGATGCCTATGGGCCGATTGCCGATAATGCCGGCGGTAATGCGGAGATGAGCGGCCTGGGTCCAGAGGTGCGCGAGCGGACCGATGCGCTGGACTCGCTTGGTAACACGACCGCGGCCACCGGTAAGGGCTTCGCGATCGGATCGGCGGCGCTGACCGCATTGGCGCTGATCGCGTCCTATATCGAGGTGATCCGGATCGAGATGATCAGCGGTGGCCTGACCGCGCTTGATGTTGGCAACGGCATCAGCGTGGCCACCGCCGATGCCACCCTGACCGACTTCATGGCCTACTACGATGTGACCCTGCTGAATCCATCGGTACTGGTCACGCTGTTCCTGGGTGCGATGGTGGCCTTCACCTTCAGTGGACTGACGGTCCAGGCCGTCGGTCGGGCAGCGCAAACCATGGTGGAAGAGGTGCGGCGCCAATTCCGTGAGGACGCTGGCATCCTCAAGGGCACCTCCACCCCTGACTATGAGCGCTGTGTGGCGATCTCCACTGTCGGCGCCCAGCGCGAGATGGTGATCCCGGCCCTGATTGCGATCGCCGCGCCGGTGCTGGTTGGCCTGCTGTTCGGGGTCGCCGGCGTCATCGGTCTGCTCGCCGGTGGCTTGTCGACCGGCTTCGTGCTGGCGGTCTTCCTCTCCAACGCCGGTGGTGCCTGGGACAACGCCAAGAAGTACATCGAGGCCGGCCATCATGGCGGCAAAGGCTCGTCCGCGCATCGTGCCTCGGTGATCGGGGATACCATCGGCGATCCGTTCAAGGATACCTCGGGACCAAGCTTGAACATCCTGATCAAGCTGATGAGTATCGTTGCGATCGTGATGGCGGGAGTGACCGTCTCCTTCACGCTCCTCTGAGCCTGAGGTACCTTGCAGCGCCGACAGGGGCCTGTCGGCGCGGGTTTTGCGCTCGCTAGACGCTGCGTCCTGCGGCCTCTTGCGTCTATCTTTGGATCTGCTCTTGTTAGATCTGCTCTTGGCGTTGAGCGAGTCAATGGTCCCGAGGAGTCTGGTATGTCGCTCGGTGTGATCTTCGCTGTGCTCTGCGCGCTGGCTGCGCTTGGCTATGCAGGAGTCTCGATCTATTGGATATTGGCGCAGCCCCAGGGTGACGAGCGGATGCGGCAGATCGCCGGCGCGATCCAGCAGGGTGCCTCTGCCTACCTGAGGCGCCAGTACCTGGCGATCTCGGTGGCCGGCTTGCTGGTCATGGCGGCCTTGACCCACTGGCTCGGGCTTGAGACAGGCGGCGCTTTCCTGGTTGGTGCGCTGCTGTCGGGGACGGCTGGCTACATTGGTATGACGGTCTCGGTGCGGGCCAACCTGCGCACGGCAGAGGCAGCACGCAAGGGTCTCGATGCCGCGCTCCAGGTCGCCTTTCGCGGGGGGGCGATCACCGGGCTGATGGTGGCTGGTCTCGCCCTGCTTGGCGTCGCTGGCTATTATCTGGTCCTTGCGCCGACCGATCCCAGCGATTTGGAGGGACGGCAGCAGGCGCTGCATGCCTTGATCGGGCTCGCCTTTGGCGGCTCGCTGATCTCGATCTTCGCCAGGCTGGGTGGCGGCATCTTCACCAAGGGGGCCGATATTGGTGCCGATCTGGTTGGTCAGGCCGAGGCGGGGCTGGCCGGGGATGATCCCCGCAACCCAGCGGTGATTGCCGACAACGTCGGCGATAATGTGGGTGATTGCGCCGGGATGGCGGCGGACCTGTTCGAGACCTACGCACTGACCCTGGTGGCGACCATGCTGCTCGGGGGGCTGCTGTTCTGTGAATCCGCGCCCGGGGTGATCCTGTACCCGCTGGTGCTCAGCGGCCTCTCGATCCTGGCCTCGGTGGTCGGCACCTTCTATGTCAAGCTTGAGCCTGGCGACACACGAATCCTAGCAGCGCTGGCCAAGGGCTGGACGGTTGCCGGCGTGCTCGCCTTCCTGCTCTTCGTGCCGGTCACCTGGCTGTTACTGCCTGCCAGCTTCAGTCTCGCGGACGATGGCGCGCTCCACAGCCGCTGGGGCGTGCTCGGCGCTGCCGGGATCGGGCTGGTCCTGAGCGGCCTGATGCTGGTGGTCACCGAGTACTACACCAGTGCCGACTACTGGCCGGTCCGCGGCATTGCCAAGGCCTCCGGCGGTGGACATGCCACGAACCTGATCGCCGGGCTGGCGGTCTCGATGAAGGCGACGGCGGCGCCGGTGCTGATGATCTGCGTGGCCATCTTGGGTGCCTATGGCTTGGCCGGGATCTATGGGCTTGCGATTGCGGCGACCGCGATGCTGTCACTGATTGGCATCGTGTTGGCCCTGGATGCCTATGGGCCGATCGCTGACAACGCCAGCGGCATTGCTGAGATGGCAGCGATGGGCGAGCCGATCCGTCGTGTGACTGCCGAGCTCGATGCGGTCGGCAACACGACCAAGGCGGTCACCAAGGGCTATGCGATCGGCTCGGCCGCGCTGGTTGCGCTGGTGTTGTTCGCCGACTTCACCCATACCCTGGCGGCTGCGGGCTGGACACTTGTGTTCGAGCTGGAGCATCCAGCGGTGCTCATTGGCCTGTTGCTCGGGGCCTTGGTGCCCTACCTGTTCAGCGCCCTGGCGATGGAGGCGGTCGGCAACGCGGTTGCCAGCATGGTCGCGGAGGTGCGGCGCCAGTTTCGTGAGATCCCGGGCCTCTTAGATGAGTCCGAAAAGCTAGACGAAAAGCTAGGTAAAAAGCCAGAGTATTCACGCGCGGTGGATCTGCTGACCAAGGCTGCGCTCAAAGAGATGATCATCCCCGCCTTGCTGCCGCTGGCAGCACCGCTAGCGGTCGGCTTTGGGATGCAGTGGCTGATGGGAGGCAGTGCCGGCGCGCTGGCGCTCGGCGGGATGCTGATCGGCACCATCGTCACCGGTCTGTTCGTTGCGATCTCGATGACCGCAGGCGGTGGCGCCTGGGACAATGCCAAGAAGTCGATCGAAGCGGGCCGCTTTGGTGGCCCGGGCTCGGAGGCACATCAGGCAGCCGTGACCGGCGATGCCGTTGGCGATTCCTACAAGGACGTGGCAGGGCCGGCGATCAACCCGGTGATCAAGATCGTCAATATCGTCGCGCTGTTGATGGCGCCTCTGCTCTAGTCTGGCCGCGTCGCGGCGTCAGCCAGTCAAGCCGATTTCAATACCCTGTCACTCATCACTGCTTCACCTGTTGGGTGGCCTTGCCAAACCTGCTAGAGCCTTGTTTTGTTGATATTTAATCGGCGTGCATCGGCAGTTTATAGGTTCATCCTGTGGTAGTCCCCTTGTCGATGCAATCCGTTGCTGCTGTTGTCTCAGTCATCGAGCTGAGAAAGATCGCGCACGGCGCCATGGGCCGCGGAGGTGGTCAGCGCGGCATAGGCGCGCAGCGCCTGCGAGACCGGGCGTTGGCGATCCACCGGCTTCCAGGCCTGATCGCCGCGGCCTTGCATGGTTTGGCGGCGCTCGGCCAGCACGGCGTCGTCGACCACGACCCGGATCGACCGCCCCGGGATATCGATCTCGATGATGTCGCCTTCTTCCACCAGTCCAATGGCGCCGCCTTCAGCCGCCTCTGGTGAGCAATGGCCGATCGAGAGGCCCGATGTGCCGCCGGAGAATCGCCCGTCGGTGATCAGCGCGCAGGCCTTGCCGAGCCCTTTGGACTTCAGATAGCTGGTCGGATACAGCATCTCTTGCATGCCGGGGCCGCCCTTGGGTCCTTCGTAGCGGATCAGCACTACATCGCCGGGCTGGATCTGGTCGGTGAGGATGGCCGTGACCGTGGCCTCCTGGCTCTCGAAGATGCGCGCCGGGCCGACGAACCCGCGCAGCGTCGAGGTCGGTACGCTGGTGGTATAACGCAGCTGCTCGGCCTGCAGCATGCTCAGGTCGACCCCGGCGGTCTTGACGATGCAGCCATCCTCGGCGATGTTGCCGTATAGCACCGCGAGCCCACCGTCTTTGGAGTAGGCGTGCTCGATATCGCGGATGCAGCCATTGGCGCGGTCCAGATCGAGCTCCGGCCACTGGCTGTCTTGGCTAAAGGCGACCTGGGTCGGGATGCCGCCGGGGCCGGCCAGATAGCGACCGCTGGCCTCGGTTGATCCACTGCTTGCCACATCCCAGGCCTCCAGTGCTGCGCCCATCGTCGGGCTATGGACTGTATGGCAGTCGCGATGGATCAGGCCGCCGCGATCGAGCTCGGCGAGGATGCCGATCACCCCACCGGCCCGATGCACGTCCTCCATGTGGTACTGCTGAGTCGCCGGTGCTACCTTGCAGAGGTTCGGCACCTTGCGGCTCATCCGATCGATGTCGGCCATAGTGAAATCGACCTCGGCCTCGCGCGCCGCGGCCAGCAGATGCAGCACCGTGTTGGTCGAACCGCCCATGGCGATGTCGAGCGCGATGGCGTTCTCGAAGGCCTCGAAGGTTGCAATGCTGCGCGGCAGCACGCTGGCATCGTCCTGCTCGTACCAGCGTTTGGCCAAGTCCACCACCTGCCGACCGGCCTCCAGGAACAGGTCGCGACGACCGGCATGGGTGGCCAGCAGCGAACCATTGCCAGGCAGCGATAGGCCGAGCGCCTCGGTCAGGCAGTTCATCGAGTTGGCGGTGAACATGCCGGAGCAGGAGCCGCAGGTCGGGCAGGCGGAGCGTTCGATGGCGGCGACGTCCGCATCGGTTTCGTCGGGGTTGGCGGCGGAGACCATGGCGTCGACCAGATCGAGCTTCAGATCGCCCTTGTTGGCCAGGCTCACCTTGCCGGCCTCCATCGGGCCGCCGGAGACGAACACCGTCGGGATGTTCAGCCGGAGTGCGGCCATCAGCATGCCGGGGGTGATCTTGTCGCAGTTGGAGATGCACACCAGCGCATCGGCGCAGTGAGCATTGACCATGTACTCGACGCTGTCGGCGATCAGATCTCTTGATGGCAGCGAGTAGAGCATGCCGCCATGGCCCATGGCGATGCCGTCATCGACGGCAATGGTGTTGAACTCCTTGGCCACGCCGCCGACGGCCTCGATCTCACGGGCGACCAGCTGGCCCATATCCTTCAGATGCACATGGCCGGGCACGAACTGCGTGAATGAATTCGCCACCGCGACGATCGGCTTGTCGAAGTCGCCGTCCTTCATGCCGGTCGCGCGCCAGAGCGCCCGGGCGCCCGCCATGTTGCGGCCATGAGTGGTGGTACGGGAGCGATACTGGGGCATGGGGGTCTCCGGGGGTGAAGCGGTGCGGATGATCGAGTCGATTGCGCAGCATTTTAGCTGCGCATCTGCTGTCCGTCGCGAGTAGTTCCGGCTATGCTGTGTGGTTTTCATCGCGCGCGGCGAGGTTGCCGCGGCATCTTCGACAGCGAAACCAGAGGCTGATTATGGACCTGCAACGCGTCCCACGCGGCGACAATATCCCGAGCGAGATCAACGTGATCATCGAGATTCCGTCTCACGCGGAACCGGTTAAGTATGAGATGGACAAGGAGACGGGCGCCATGTTCGTCGACCGTTTCATGTCGACCGCGATGCACTACCCGTGCAACTACGGTTATGTGCCGCACACGCTGTCATTGGATGGTGACCCAGTCGACGTGATGGTGGTAACGCCCTATCCGCTGATCTCCGGATCGGTGATCAAGTGCCGACCTATCGGGGTGCTGAAGATGACCGATGAGTCAGGCGACGATGCCAAGATCCTGGCGCTACCGATCGATAAGCTGTTCAAGGGCTATCGCAATATCGAGAGCTTCCGCGACATGCCCCCGCATCTGCTCGACCAGATCGCCCACTTCTTCGAGCACTACAAGGATCTTGACGAGGGCAAGTGGGTTCGTGTCGGCGGCTGGGGTGGTCGTGAAGAGGCGCGAGAAGAGATCATGGCCAGCGTCCGCATGTTTGAGGCCGAGCCTGATAAGCCGAACTTCTAACCCTCTGCTGCGCCTGGTCTGAATGTGACCCCGGGCATCTGCCAGGCGGTTATGTATCCCACATGACGTTCTCCTTGTCGCGGGCGGCGGTCTCGAGCAGGTGGATCAAAGGCAGTGCTCGATGCTTGAGGCTGACGCTCTGCGCTCGAGAATCGTCATCCGCGTCGTCGTGCTCTGGGTCGAGGGGTGTTTCGGGGCTCGCCTCGACTGCGGACTTGAGTCGCGCGAGTGCTGCTGGGACGTCTTCGGCGAGGATGGCGCTGGGTACCGAACCGCTATGCCCCATCATGCGGATCAGTGCCTTGGCAACGTCACCGAACATGGTGATGTCGGCGTGGGCGGGGGTCTTGAAGGTGATCAGCATGGTTGTTCTCCTGTCGTCGAAGTAGCAAGGGCTGGGCTGTGGTATTGAACTGATTTTGTCGGTCCCAATACTTTTCATACCCAGACAGTTCTTGTTCTAGAGGTCACGCCGTGTCGATCAGTCCAATCTGGACGTCAAAACCAACGAAAGTCGCGTCCAGTGCGCCGGTCGATAGGCAAGCTGCTCCGTCTTGGCGCCGCTGGCTCTTCGCTAGCCTGATCTTGACGACGACTGCCGCCATGCTCGGGCTGATGATCTGGACGCTTCAGGCTGGTGGTTTTGACTGGCTCGACGTGCTGCTGGTGTTCTGTTTCGCCCTGACCTTGCCTTGGACCCTAATCGGATTCTGGAATGCAGTCATCGGGCTGGTGATCATGCGTTCCTCTGCCGACCCAGCGCAAGCGGTCTGTCCAGGGCTTGCCGCTGCCGATGAGCGAACGCCGATCACGAGCAGTATTGCCTTGCTGAGCTGTATCCGCAACGAGGATGCAGCGCTGGTCGCGCGCAACCTCGATCGGATGATCGACGAGCTGGCCGATGCCGGTGTCGCGGACCACTTCCATGTCTACTTGCTCAGCGATTCGACCTGGCCTGAGGTGATGACGGCAGAGGAGGAGCAGGCCGACTGGCTGGCTGATCGCTGGCGCGGCGTGATCGAGATCACCTACCGCCGTCGCGCACAGAACCCAGGCTACAAGGCTGGCAATGTGCGCGACTTCTGCGAGCGCTGGGGCGATGCTCACGATTTCATGCTGGTGCTCGACGCCGACAGCCTGATGGCGGCCCAGACCATCCTACGCATGGTGCGTACCCTTGAGGCGCAGCCGCAGATCGGCATCCTGCAGACGCTGATGGTGGGCTTGCCGAGCGAAAGCGCCTTTGCGCGGCCGTTTCAGTTTGGTATGCGACTAGGCATGAAAAGCTACAGCATTGGCGCTGCCTGGTGGCAGGGTGATGCCGGCCCGTACTGGGGCCACAACGCGCTCATTCGGCTGCGCCCCTTCATTGACCACTGCGAGTTGCCGCGACTGGCTGGCAAGGGGCCGCTCTCCGGCTGGGTCTTGAGCCATGATCAACTCGAGGCCGCGTGGATGCGGCGGGCCGGTTATCAGGTGCGGGTGATGCCGGTTGAGGGGGGTAGCTGGGAGGAGAATCCGCCCACCCTGCTCGAGTTTATCCGCCGTGATCTGCGCTGGTGTCAGGGCAACATGCAGTATCTGCGGCTTGGGCGCGATCAGCTTGCCGGCTTGCATCCGGTCAGTCGTTGGCAGTTGCGACTCGCGGTGATGATGTTTTTGGCCTCGCCAGCCTGGGTGATTTTGATGTTGGTGGGGGTACTGCGGATGGGCTTTGGCGAGGCCGGTCCGGTCTACTTACCGGCTCCGGGCATGGCGCTGTTCGCGCTGGTGATGACCATGGTGTTTGCGCCCAAGCTTGCGACCATCATCGATGTGCTGAGCCGCCGCGCCGGTCGTCAGCAGTTTGGCGGCGGTGTGCGGCTGGTCATTGGCAGTCTCAGCGAGGCCGTTTTCAGCACGCTGATCGCGCCGATCATGGCGATCGCCCACAGTCGATTCTTATTTGGGCTCATCCTCGGTCGAGCCGTCGTTTGGGGGCCGCAACGGCGGGTGGCCCACGGTGTGCGACCGCTAGCCGCCCTGCAGCGTCTGTGGCCGCAGACGTTATTCGGCCTGCTCGGGTTTGCCTGGCTTGCGCTGCATGCGCCGCCTGGGGCGCTGGTGATCTCGCCCTTCTTCGTTGGCGCTTTGCTGGCGGTACCGATTGCGGTCAGCTCTGCCGCACCAGCGCTGGGTCGACTGGTAACTCGGGTCGGTCTCTGGCGCACACCGGATGAGGTAGAGCCCGCGCCGCTGGTGCGAGCGTTCAAGCCTGAGCTGGCCGCGGCCATTGCTCAGCCGTCAGTCGCAACCCCGGCGTCCTGGTCTAAGCCCGCGACTGAGGTCGTTGACTGAACTCGCCCGTTAGGGTGATAGACCCACTGAAACATCCTGTCGCATCGGCGCCTTTGGGCCTGTGATCCTGTCCACCAAAACTTGCGGAGCTGAATCCGGCGCGCTATGCTTCGTCGATTAACCTGACTAGAAAGGCGATTCGGAGCAGGCTGGCCATGAAAGAAGGCATCCACCCAGAGTATCAGGACGTTAAAGTCCTCTGCAGTTGCGGCAACACGTTCAACACGCGTTCAACGCTTAAAGACGAGCTACATGTTGAGGTCTGTTCTGCCTGCCATCCATTCTTCACTGGCAAGCAGAAGATTCTCGACACCGGCGGCCGGGTCGACAAGTTCCGTCGTAAATACGGCCGCTAAATCTCGGTTCATTGTGCGACCATGCTGGCTGAGGTCGGGGTGCTACCAGCTTCGCAAGAGTATAGGTTGCCCTGAAGTAGGCAGTGCCGCTTCTAGGGTGGCAACGTGCCATAAGCCTTAGCCAGGTCCTGCCGTGGGCGTGTGCGCTAGGACACTCGCCCGGCGCCGGTGCGCCCCTTCGCGCCCGGGCGCGAAATCGCCAACGGAGCGCCATCTAATGTCCGATGAGAAGAAGACCGACGCCGATGCGGAGCTGAATGCGGCTGCGCTCGCTTATCACGAGACACCAAGGCCCGGCAAGACCGCGATCGAGATCACTAAGTCAGCGGCAACGCAGCGTGACCTCTCGCTCGCCTACACCCCCGGCGTTGCAGAGCCTGTGCGGCGGATTCACGCCCACGCTGAGGATGCCTACCGCTATACCAATCGTGGCAATCTGGTCGCCGTGATTACCGACGGCACCGCGGTCCTTGGCCTCGGCAATGTGGGTGCCCTCGCCGGCAAGCCGGTGATGGAGGGTAAAGCGGTCCTGTTTAAGCGCTTCGCCGATATCGACGTCTTCGACATCGAGGTTGTTGCAGGGACGCCCGAGGATTTCATCGAGACCGTGGCTCGGATTGCGCCCACCTTCGGCGGGATCAACCTCGAAGACCTTGCCGCGCCGCATTGCTTCGACGTCGAGCAGGCGCTGATCGAGCGGCTCGATATCCCGGTCTTCCACGATGACCAGCATGGCACCGCAATCATCATCGCGGCCGGCCTACTCAATGCGCTGGAATTGCAGGGCAAATCGCTGGCCGATGCGCGTGTTGTCGTGCTCGGTGCCGGGGCGGCTGGCATTGCGTCGATCAAGCTGCTGGTCGAACTGGGTGCGAGGCCTGACAAGATCCTGACCGTCGATCGCAAGGGCGTGATCCATTGTGGGCGCACCGACCTGAATCGTCATAAGGCGGAGATCGCAGTCGACACCGATCGTCGGACGCTGGCCGATGCCTTCGAGGGTGCCGATGTGTTCATCGGGCTCTCGGGTCCAGATCTGGTCAGTGAGGAGATGCTCGGGTCGATGGCGCCACAGCCAATCGTCTTCGCCCTCTCGAACCCGGTGCCGGAGATACGGCCTGAGGTTGCGCTGCGGGTGCGCGATGATCTGATCATGGCGACGGGCCGCTCGGACTACCCGAATCAGGTCAATAATGTGCTCGGCTTCCCGTTTATCTTTCGTGGCGCGCTGGACGTGCGCGCCTCGCGCATCAACACGGCCATGTGTATCGCGGCCGTGCATGCCCTCAAGGACCTCACCAAGGAACCGGTGCCGGCGTCGGTACTAGAGGCCTATGGGCTGACTGCACTGACGCGTGGCCCCGACTACATCATCCCGAAGCCCTTAGACCCGCGTCTGCGCGAGACCGTATCCGCCGCGGTCGCGCGCGCAGCCGTTGCTAGTGGGGTCGCCCGCTTGACGCCTGATTTGGCCTAAGACGATTTCTGTGGAAGCCCATACCGCCTTGCTAGTAAGGGCTTTTCCGGCAATCGCCTAATGCCTTCTGCTGACGACTAGCTGTTCCTTCCGCACTGATGAAACCCGGCCGAGGCCGCGCACCTGAGAGCAACTTGGCTCTGCTGCGTGACCTCCGCCAGTCTAGCCTGTGGGGCGATTTAAATCTTGGGCGCTGCGCTCCAGCCTTGGTCGGTCATTGTTCGCTGGGCCTGGTGCTGTGCGGCACCTTTCGTGCTTAGCGAAGGCGGAGGAGGGCTAGGACAGGTTGCGTATCGCGATTGCCAGCCTCCAGTAGAATATGGGGTTATAGAAGGCTGCGCGTGGCTGGCGGCCAGGACTTTTGTTCAGGGCTGTCCCGATGTGCTGAAAAAACTCGCTAGAGCGCACAGTCTTTGTGCAGGCTGCCCCGATTGGGTGCGTAAACCGCTGCTTCTTCATGGGCCTGAGGGCCTTTGGCCACCTGGCTGAATATCCACTGCGGCACTCGGGTCATACCGCCGTGCCGAGTCGAGGGGACTGATAGACGGGAGAGATCTCTATGGCCAATCAGATCATCACCATCACCGACAATGAGGCTGGTAAAAGTTTCGATTACCCGCTAAAGACGGGCACCCTGGGCCCCGGCGCGCTTGATATCTCCTCGCTCTACCGCGACGCTGGCTTTTTTACCTACGACCCAGGTTTCATGGCCACCGCGAGCTGCCATAGCGCCATCACCTTCATCGACGGCGAAAAGGGTGTGCTGCTGTACCGGGGCTATCCCATTGATCAGCTCGCGACCAAGGCGAGCTTCCTTGAGGTTGCCTATCTGCTGCTCTATTCCGATTTGCCGACCGAAGAAGAGCTGAATCATTTCGAGCATCTGATCACTAGCCACACGATGCTCAACGAGAACCTGAAGCGGTTCTTGAGTGGCTTCCATTATGACGCACATCCAATGGCCATCCTGTGCGGGGTGGTCGGCTCGCTTTCGGCGTTCTATCACGAGTCGATCGATGTCAATGATCCACGCTACCGCGAGGTCTCAGCGCACCGATTGATCGCCAAGATGCCCACCATCGCTGCTGCTGCTTACAAGCATTTTGTCGGCGAGCCCATCATGTATCCGCGTAACGATCTGCGCTATGGTGCGAATTTCCTGCACATGATGTTCGCGACGCCCTGTGAGGATTACGAGCCCGGCTTGCTCGCTGAGAAGGCCCTGAACCTGCTCTTCATCCTGCATGCGGATCATGAGCAGAATGCCAGTACCTCAACCGTGCGCTTAGCCGGTAGCTCGGGCGCCAATCCCTTCGCCTGTATCGCAGCGGGCATCGCATCGCTCTGGGGGCCTGCGCATGGCGGCGCAAATGAGGCCGTGCTCGACATGCTTGAGCAGATCGGCCATGTGAAGAACGTCGCCAAGTACGTTGACAAGGCGAAGGATAAGGATGATCCATTTCGGTTGATGGGCTTTGGGCATCGGGTCTATAAGAACTATGACCCGCGCGCAAAGATCATCCGGGAGGTCTGCCATCAGGTGCTGGAGGAGTTCCCGGGTGCGTCCGACAGCCCACTTCTCGAACTTGCGGTGAAGCTCGAGGAGATCGCGCTCAACGACGAGTACTTCGTCGAGCGCAAGCTGTATCCGAACGTCGATTTCTATTCCGGTATCATCTATCGAGCTCTCGGCATACCGCGCAATATGTTTACGGTGATGTTTGCCGTCGCTCGCACGGTTGGTTGGGTCTCGCACTGGATGGAGATGATGAGCGATCCGGCCAACCGCATTGGGCGCCCGCGTCAGATCTACCACGGGCCGGGCGTGCGCGACTACGTCCCGATCTCCAAGCGCTAGTCGTCTGCCTGTCACTGGGCAGCTAGGGCGCCCCGAGCTTCGTCTGAGTGCGGGCATCCCGAAGCAGACGTTCGACCGCTTCGGTATCCAGGCCCCGATCGGGTCGCTCCGTAATGGCGCTCAGTGGCGGGTTGCGCCGTGCGCGGTCTGGCAGCACGACCAGCTCGATTGGGATCTCCCCAGCGACGAAGGCGAAGGTCGGATGCAGCTGTCGTGTGCCGTCCGCATAGCGATGCTGGCTATCCCCCGCCTGCCAGGGAATGCCTTTGTCAATCAGCCTGAAGACGATGGGGCGGGTGTCGTCGGCGAACAGGTGCAGACGCACGCCCTGTTCGATCGATGCCGTGCCTGACACCGACTGCCCCACCAGACGCGGCTCAAACTCGGCGAAGGTCTCCATCGCGGCGAGTGCCTGCTCGCGCAGTGCCCTGGTGACCTGCTGCTGGGCCTCGGGCTGGAACAGCCGATACTCGTTTTCCAGCGCAGCCTGAATCTCGGCGTTGTCCGGCCAGCAGCGCCTGTTGCTGATGCCGAGCCGTTCAACCGCCTTCCGCCGGGCGTGATCGAGCGCGAGCAGCCCCTGCTCCCTCATGATGCGCGCTGCCTCATAGGCAAGCTGTCGCCGTTGTCCGGCACAGGCCGTTCGGGCGGCCGGTCTTGTGCCACTTTTGGGGTGTTCTGGTGCCGAACTTGGTAAGCGCGAGCGGCGGGCGAGTCGGCTCCCGTTTCGTCTGGGCATAGGTTCTGTTGTCGGTTCGGTTGCTAGGTATGCGTACCCGGCTTTCTGATATAGTCGGGCTAAGGTCAAGAAATTCTAGGACTTTAGCCTCTGCTCGGAGAAGCGTCTGACGCGAAATGTTCGGATTCGGCCGAAAACAACCTGCACTGCTTGGCATCGATATCGGGTCGACCGCGGTGAAATTGGTCGAGCTTGCGCCGGGTTCGGCAAGCGACCCGGCGTCCTGTCGTGTCGAGGCCCTGGCGCTCGAGCCGCTGCCGCCTCTAACGCTGGTTGAGAAGAAGATCGCTGATGTGACCAAGGCCGGGCAGGCGATTGCTGCGGCACTGCAGCGCTCGAGGTCGAAGACCAGGCGCGCGGTGGTTGCCGTTGCGGGCTCAGCGGTGATCACCAAGGTGCTCTCGCTGAGTGCCGAGCTTTCCGATGCCGAGATGGAAGCGCAAATCCAGCTCGAGGCCGATCAGTATGTGCCTTATCCCCTGGAGGAGGTCAACCTCGACTTCGATGTGATTGGCCCGACCCAGGACTCAGCCGGAATGGTCGACGTGCTGCTCGCGGCCTCCCGACAGGAGAACGTCGACGACCGAGTTGCCGCGCTCGAGCTGGCAGGGTTAAGCGTCGAGATCGTGGATATTGAATCAAACGCGGTCGAGAACGCCTGTGGTGTCTTGCTGAGGGGCTCGAAACCCGGTGCGGATCGGCTCACAGCAGTCGTGGACATCGGCGCTACGACGATGACGCTGCACGTGTTGCGCGCCGGGCAGAATCTCTACGCGCGCGAGCAGAGCTTTGGCGCTCAGCAACTCGTCGAGGAGGTTCAGCGCCGTTCGCGCATTGGGCGTGACGAGGCTTTGGCAGCGCTGGCGATGAGGCCGGTGCCGCAGCTGCTTCAGGCTGAGGTCCTGGATCCATTCCAGGATGCCTTGGCGCGTCAATTGGCACGGGCCCTCCAGTTCTTCTATTCAACCAGCGCCCATAGTCATGTCGATGAGGTCTTGCTAGCGGGTGGTGTCACGCATCTGCCTGACCTCGCGTCCCAGATTGCCGAGCGGTTTGGGCTACCGGTGCGTATCGCGGACCCTTTCGCCGAGATGACACTGTCTGCTGATCTTGACCATGCGCTACTGCAGCACAGTCGCAACGCGATGCTGATTGCGGTTGGGCTGGCAATGCGGCGGTTTCGCTGACCGATGGCCCGGATCAACCTGCTCCCCTGGCGTGAACAGCAGCGCCATCGCCGCAAACGCAACCTGGGTATCCTGGCCCTGGCTGCGCTTGGATCGGTCCTCCTGCTGGGCGTGCTGCTCAAGGTACAGATCGATGCGATGATCGATGCCCAGCGCGCCCGCAATGTCTACCTTGAAGGACAGATTGCGATCTTGAATCGTCGCATCCGCGAGATCAACGAGCTTGAGAAGAGGAAGGCCGAACTGCTGGCGCGGATGGGCGTCATCCAGGAGCTGCAAGAAAGCCGTCCGGAGATCGTGCATCTCCTCGATCAACTCGTCGATGCAGTGCCGGCTGGGGTGTTCTTGACTAAGCTTCAGCAAGCAGGAGGGCGCATTACCCTTGAAGGGCGCGCCCAGTCCAACGCGCGCGTATCGGCCTTGATGCGCAACATCGAGGCCGCTGCCTGGGTCGGAAAGCCTGAACTCTTGCTGATCGAGAATAAGGACGAGACCGGTACCGGCTTCAGTCATTTCCGTCTGCGCTTCGAGCAGCAGCGACCCCAGCTGGATGCGCGTGAAGATCAAGATGCGATTGCGTTCGCCGTTGGGAGGCGCTGATGGATCTCAACGAGCTGGACTTCAATAACATCAGCGAATGGCCGCTGGCTGCCAAGGTTGTGTTGATCGTCTTCGGCTGCGGCCTGATTGGTTTTGGCTGGTATCACTTCATCATCAGTGGCCAGATCGAACGCTTGGAGCGCGCCGAGCAGAAGGAGTTGGAACTGCGCCAGAGCTTCGAGCAGAAGCAGCACAAAGCGGCCAATCTCGAGGGCTACCGGGAGCAGTTGGCGCAGATGGAGGAGTCTTTCGGCGCCATGCTGCGCCAGCTTCCAGACGAGACCGAGGTCGCCTCGCTGCTGGTCGATGTGTCGCAGACCGGGCTGGCGGCGGGGCTCGAGTTTGAGCTGTTTCAGCCCTCTGACGAGGTCAACAAAGACTTTTATGCGGAGCTGCCGATCCGAGTCCGGGTACGCGGGCGCTACCATGCGTTTGCAACCTTTATCAGTGGCCTGGCGGCGCTGCCACGCATCGTGACCGTGCACAATATCCAGATCGGTGACGATACGAAGCGAGGTAACGCCGCCGACCCGATGACCCTGGGTGCGATTGTGAAGACCTATCGTTACCTCGATGAGCCCGGAGCCCAATGAGGGGCTTCAGGGTTGGCTGCAATGGGGGCTTCAGGGGGGGCTGCAACTGGGGCTCAATGAGACCTGCATTGCTGCGCTTGGGAAGCGACCGGTTTGCGATCTGCCTGCGCTGCATGCTCGCCGCGGGGGCGGTCATCCTGGTTGTGGCCTGTGCCGACCCCGCGCTGCCGGAACTCGAGTCCTATGCTGAGCGCGTGAGGGCGCGGCCCGCAGGGCCGCTTGAGCCGGTTCCGGAGATCGCCGTGGTAGACAGTTTTCCCTACCTGCCCGCGGATCGGCGTGATCCGTTCACGATGGATGAGCGAGCGGCGGATGTGGCGCAGCGGCGCGACCCGAGCGGGATTGCGCCCGACCCGCTGCGGCGCAAAGAGCCATTGGAGGCGTTTTCGCTCGACTCGCTGCGGATGGTTGGCACACTTGAGCAGCAGGGGACGCGCTGGGCGCTGATCATGACCCCTGAAGGGATGCTGCATCGCGTGCGCACGGGAGACTATCTCGGGCGTAACGATGGCAAGATCATTCGCATCAACTCGACCGCGCTGTTGTTAACAGAGTTCGTTGAAAAGGCACCCGGCGAGTGGGAGCAGCGGCAGGCATCGATGGCACTGAAACAGTAGGCGGTGGCGATCATGAATCTCTCAAGGCCCTGGTTTGGCAGCGTTCTCGAGCGACTCGGTTGGAAGCAGGGCCTGTCCCTGATGGGCGCTCTTCTGGCATGCCTGGGTATGACAACGGCGCTTGGGGCGAGCCTTGAGGTCGCCGAATTCGCATCCCTCCCAGGCAATCAGGTCGAGATTGATCTGGTCTTTTCCGGAGTGCCGCCGGCGCCAAGCGATTTCGCGACCGAGAATCCGGCGCGGATCGCCATCGATTTCCCAGGCGCCTCAAATCAGCTCGGTCGCAAGTCCATCCCCATTGGTCTGGGCGTTGCGCATAGCCTGGTTGCGATCGAGGCCAGTGATCGCACGCGGGTTGTGCTGAATCTCACCGACAGCGCACCTTACTCGATCAGCACTCAAGGCAAGCGGGTGCGGATCACCTTGAACCCAGAGAAGGCGGCCCCGGTCACTCAGGTACGACGCCCCCGCGATGGCGTTGGCGCTGGGCGCAGCACCGGCTCGGTCAAGGACATCGACTTTCGGCGGGGCGCCGACGGTGAAGGTCGGGTGATCATTACCTTGCCGTCGGCGCAGACGCAGGTCAATGTCACCGAGGAGGGCCGTGATGTCGTCGTGGGGATCAACAACGCCAACCTCCCGTCGCGACTTTTTCGGCGCCTCGACGTGGTCGATTTTGGGACCCCTGTGGTTGCCATCGAGTCTCGTGCGGTCGGCAGCGGCGTTCAAGTCGATGTGCAGACGGCCGATGAGTTTGACTACCTCGCCTATCAGACCGAGAACCTGTTCACGATCGAATTCCGGTCGCTGACGCAGGCCGAGAAAGCGCAGCTAGAGCGGGAGAAGATTGTCTATTCCGGGGATCGATTGTCGCTGAACTTTCAGGACATCGAGGTGCGGGCAGTATTGCAGCTCCTGGCTGATTTCACCGGCCTGAATCTAATCGCGAGCGATACCGTCACCGGCAGCATAACGCTGCGGCTCAAGGATGTGCCCTGGGATCAGGCGCTCGATATCATCTTGAAGACCAAAGGCTTGTCGATGCGCCAAACGGGGAATGTGATCATGGTCGCGCCGACGCAAGAGATTGCCGCTCAAGAGAGACTCGAGCTGGAGTCACGCCAGCAGATCCAGGAGCTGGCGCCGTTACGCTCCGAGTTCATCCAGGTGAACTACGCCAAGGCTTCGGAGTTGGCGGAGCTGATCAAGTCCGAGCAGAACAATCTGCTCTCGGATCGCGGTAATGTGACGGTCGATACGCGCACCAACACCTTGCTGATCCAGGATACCCTGGCCAAGCTTGAGGAACTGCGCCAGCTGGTGACCCGTCTCGATGTGCCGGTGCGGCAGGTGATGATCGAGTCACGGGTGGTGATCGCAAACAATGATTTTGCCCGTGATCTCGGTGTGCGCTTCGGGGTTAGCGGTTCGACCGGCAGCAGCGATGGCAATCAATTGCTGGTCGGTGGTGGCCAAGACCCCGGTGATGCCGGCATCGATGGGCTTGGCAATTTCAACGCAGGTCCCTATGGGTTCGATCTGGAGGCCGGTGCCCCCTTCAACTCCATCATCCAAAACGACAACGGCGCGCCGAATCTTTGGGTCAACCTGCCGGCTCAGGACCCCTCGGGGGCGATCAACTTCTTGCTTGGCAAGGTCGGCTCACATCTGATTACGCTTGAGCTCTCGGCCATGCAGCGCGAAGGCCGCGGCGAGGTCATCTCCAGTCCGCGCGTGGTCACCTCCGATCAGCACCAGGCCACCATTAAGGTCGGCCAGGAGATCCCTTATCAGGAATCGGCAGCGTCTGGCCGCACCACCGTCGCCTTTAAAGAGGCCGTACTGCAACTTGATGTGACTCCGCATATCACGCCCGATGATCGGATCATCATGGACTTGAAGGTCAACAAGGACAGCCCCGACTTCGCTAATGAGGTGCAAGGCGTGCCACCAGTGGATACGCGCTCGGTTGAGACCTCGGTCCTCGTTGATAACGGGGAAACGATTGTCCTTGGCGGTGTATACGAGCGTGAACAAACCTTTCAGCGTGAGCAGGTGCCCTGGATCGGCGACCTACCGGTCGTGGGCAATCTCTTTAAGACGACGAATCGCCGGGATAATAACGAGGAATTACTGATCTTCGTGACCCCAAAGATCTTGAAATCGGAGCTCGCCGTGCGCTGAGCAGGAGCTCGCCGGCGCTGCAGCTTGTTCCGGACAGCCTGGAGCCAGGTCGGGCTCAGGTTGGGCCTGCAGCTTGCTAGCGATCGGCAAATCTGGCATACCTAGTATCATGATCAGACCACCGAACATCTTTCTCGTCGGTCCCATGGGGGCTGGCAAAAGCACCGTTGGCCGGCAGCTGGCCGAGGCGCTGGGCTACGAATTCCGCGATAGCGACCAGGAGATTCAACGCCGTACCGGCGTCGATATCCCGACCATCTTCGAGTTTGAAGGTGAGGAGGGCTTCCGCAAGCGCGAGCGCGGGGTCGTTGAGGATCTCGCGCAAGAGGACGGCATCGTGCTTGCCACTGGCGGCGGTGTCGTGCTCACGCCTGAGAATCGCCAACAGCTTGCGGCCCGTGGCTTCGTGATTTACCTGCACTGCAGCCCGGAGCAACAGTTTGCCCGCACGGCGCGAGATCGCAGCCGCCCGCTGATCGATACCGATGATCCACAGCAGCGGTTGCGCGACCTAATGGCCGAGCGTGAGCCAATCTACCGCCAGGTCGCGGATATGGTGGTCTCGACCGAGCGCCGCGGTACCGCCTCGGTGGTGAAGGAGATCCGCCGACGTCTCGAGGATGAAGAGATCTAGCATGACCGCACTTGGGCCAGTCTCAGAGGCGCGCTCAGGTCGTCAGCAGCTTGACGTCGATCTTGGCGAGCGCAGTTACCCGATCTTCATCGGCCGCGATCTGCTGTCTAACCCCGACTGCTATCGACCCTATGTCGCTGGCGAGCGGGTCATGATCGTCTCCAACGAGACCGTCGCGCCGCTCTACCTGGACGCGGTGCGAGAGGGGCTGGCTGGGTTCGAGGTCGACCAGGTGATTCTGCCGGACGGTGAGTGCTTTAAGACCCTGGAGACGCTGAATCTCATCTTCGATGCGCTGCTTGAGCGCCGCTGCGGTCGTGATGTAACCATCGTCGCGCTTGGTGGCGGGGTAGTCGGCGACATGGCTGGGTTTGCGGCTGCCAGTTACCAACGCGGCGTGCCCTTTATTCAGGTCCCGACGACGCTGCTGGCTCAGGTCGACTCCTCAGTGGGCGGGAAGACCGGCGTCAATCATCCGGCCGGCAAGAACATGATCGGCGCCTTCCATCAGCCACGCGCGGTCATCGCCGACACTGCAACCCTGGAGACCCTACCCGATCGCGAGCTCTCGGCTGGGTTGGCTGAGGTGGTCAAGTACGGCATGATCGCGGATCGGCCGTTCTTTGACTGGCTCGAAGACAAGGTGCCTGCACTCTGCGCACGCGACGCAACCGCCTTGGCGACGGCGATTGCGCGCTCTTGCTTGAACAAGGCGATGATCGTTGCGGCTGACGAACGGGAGGCTGGGCGGCGAGCGTTGCTGAATCTTGGACATAGCTTCGGACATGCGATCGAGGCAGGGACCGGCTACGGGACCTGGCTGCATGGCGAGGCGGTTGGCGTCGGCTTGATCATGGCGGCGCAGCTCTCGGTGCGCCTGGGCTGGCTCGACACTGCGGACCTGGATCGCATTGGCGGTCTGGTCGCGCGCTGCGGTTTGCCCACCGAGCCACCCGTTGATCTATCCAGCGAGCGCTGGCTGGAGCTGATGTCGGTCGATAAGAAGGTGCAGCGGGGAAGGCTACGCTTGGTGTTAATGAAAGGGATTGGCGATGCGATGTTGACGGGCGATGTCGATCCTGGTCTGCTGCAGGCCAGCATTGATCAGTCGATCCGCGAGGGCGGCGCCCGAGCGGCCACGGCCAGATCGCGCTGCGATTGATCATCGAGCATGGCTTCGATTGCACCACTTTGGGTCGTTCGCGGGCTAGATTGCACCTGATGGTGACGCTTCGAATCGGCTTTTACGCTCTCCGAGGGGGGCTACGCCTCTGCACTCGCGTGGCATAGCGGCTGCATCCACAGTATCATTCGCGGTTCGCTAGCTGTTGCGCATGGCCAAGCCCACGGGATTGCCCGGTGCTGAGGTCCAGATCGCCGTGAACTCGGAGTCGATCGTCTTGGCGATACTGCGGAGTCCGTATCGGCCCATGCGAATAACCACTTTATAATCCAAACCGGAACTTCCCCGATGGTTGAAGGCACTGAGGGGGACGTCATTTCCGACCGTCACTTACCCGGTTTAGGGAGGTCCGCTGATGAACCTTCGCGCCTATCCAGCCGCTCAGGGCCTATATGACCCCGCGCACGAGCGTGACTCCTGCGGTGTCGGCTTTGTTTGCCACATCAAGAACCAGAAGAGCCATCGCATTGTTCAGCAAGGCCTAGAGATCCTCGAGCGGCTGACACATCGTGGCGCGGTCGGCGCTGACCCCAAGGCCGGCGATGGCGCTGGCATCTTGGTACAGATGCCCGATCGCTTTTTCCGCACCGTGGTCGATTTCGAGCTGCCAGCACCTGGGCACTATGGTGTCGGCATGGTGTTCCTGCCGAAAGACGAGTCGGCTCGCGCCGAGATGCAAGCTACCGTCGAGCGCCATCTGACCGGCGGCGGTCAAGGGCTGTTGGGTTGGCGTGATGTGCCGGTCGACAACAGCGAACTCGGCGAGAGCGTGCTGCCAACCGAGCCCGTCGTGCGCCAGGTCTTTGTCGCATGCGGCGAGAACTGCCCCGACCAGGACGCCTTCGAGCGCAAGCTGTTCGTGGTGCGCAAGCGCATGGACAACGAGATCCGTGCACATGGCTACGACAAGACGGCCTATTACGTCGCATCGATGTCGTCGCGGACCATCAATTACAAGGGCATGCTGCTCGCTGCACAGGTTGGCAACTACTACCTCGACCTGCACGATGAGCGCTTCGAGTCGGCGCTGGCGCTGGTCCATCAACGCTTCTCGACCAACACCTTCCCGACCTGGGACCTGGCGCAGCCATTCCGGATGATCTGCCACAACGGCGAAATCAACACCCTGCGCGGCAATGTCAACTGGATGGCCGCGCGCCGCCATACCATGCGATCCGAGGTGCTGGGTGAAGACCTCGACACCATCTGGCCGCTGATCCCCGAAGGTCAGTCCGATTCGGCCTGTTTCGACAACGCGCTCGAGCTGCTGGTGATGGGCGGCTACTCGCTGGCGCAGGCGATGATGCTGCTGATCCCCGAGGCCTGGTCCGGCAACAAGCTGATGGACGAGAAGCGCCGCGCCTTCTACGAGTTCCACGCCGCGCTGATGGAGCCTTGGGACGGTCCGGCCGCGATCGCCTTCACCGACGGCCGCCAGATCGGCGCCACGCTCGACCGCAACGGCCTGCGCCCCGCGCGTTACCTGGTCACCAATGATGATCTGGTCGTCATGGGCTCCGAGATGGGCGTGCTCGATATCGCCGACGAGCGCATCGTCAAGAAGTGGCGCCTGCAGCCGGGCCGCATGTTCCTGATCGATCTGGAGCAGGGCCGCATCATCGACGATGCTGAGGTCAAGGCCGAGCTGGCCGAGGCCAAGCCGTACCAGGAGTGGCTCGATCGCACCCAGATCCATCTCGACTCGCTGCCGACCGACGTGGCGCCGATGGCCCCGGAGGAGAGCGTGCTGCTCGATGCCCAGCAGGCCTTCGGCTACACCCAGGAAGACGTCAAGTTCCTGCTTACGCCGATGGTCGCGACCGGGCAGGAAGCGATCGGCTCGATGGGGGCGGATAACCCACCCTCGGTGCTCTCCTCGCGCTCCAAGCATCTCTCGACCTACTTCAAGCAGAACTTCGCCCAGGTCACCAATCCAGCCATCGACCCGATCCGCGAGGAGCTGGTGATGTCGCTGGTCTCGCTGATCGGTCCGCGCCCGAATCTGCTCGGCCTGAACGAGGCCGGCCAGCACTGGCGCCTGGAGGTCGATCAGCCGGTGCTGACCAACGAGGATCTGGAGCGGATCCGCCACATCCAGGACAACTCGGGTGGCGCCTTCCGCACCAAGAACCTGCACATGGTCTATCCCGCCGCTGAAGGGGCGGATGGGATGGCGCCAGCGCTGGAACGGCTCTGTCAAGAGGCCGAGGCGGCGGTGCACGAGGGGCACAACATCCTGATCCTCTCGGATCGCAACACCAATGCCGACTTCATCCCGATCCCGGCGTTGCTCGCGACCTCGGCGGTGCATCATCATCTGATCCGTCAGGGCTTGCGCACCAGCTCTGGGCTGGTGGTCGAGACCGGTGGCGCGCTCGAGGTCCACCATTTCGCGACCCTAGCGGGTTATGGCGCCGAGGCCATCAACCCCTATCTGGCCTTCGATACCATACAGTCGCTGCTCTCGCGACTGCGAACGGATGGCGCTGACGCCCTGAGCTTCGAGGAGGCCCAGGGCCGGTACATCAAGGCAGTCGGCAAGGGACTGAAGAAGGTGATGTCGAAGATGGGCATCAGCACCTTCCAGAGCTACTGTGGTGCACAGATCTTCGATGCGGTTGGCCTGAATCGCGAGTTTATTGCAGAGTACTTCACCGGCACCGCGAGCATGGTCGAGGGCGTCGGCTTGGCCGAGGTCGCGCGCGAAGCGGTGCTCTGGCATTCGCGTGGCTTTGGCAACGAGCAGATCCTGCGCAAGCACCTGGATGTCGGCGGCGATTATGCCTTCCGGTTGCGGGGGGAAGGTCATGTCTGGACGCCAGAGACCATCGCCAAGCTCCAGCATGCGACTCGCGCCAACGACGCCAAGACCTACGCCGAGTATTCGCGCCTGATCAACGAGCAGAACGAGCATCTGCTGACCTTCCGGGGGCTGATGGAGCTGAAGTGGGCCGACGAGCCGATCCCGCTCGACGAGGTCGAGCCGGCTTCGGTGATCGTCAAACGCTTCGCGACCGGCGCCATGTCATTCGGCTCGATCAGCTACGAGGCGCACTCGACGCTGGCCAAGGCGATGAACGCGATCGGTGGCAAGTCGAACACCGGCGAGGGGGGGGAGGAGGCCGAGCGCTTCCTGCCGCTGCCGGATGGCTCGATGAACCCTGAGCGCTCGGCGATCAAGCAGGTGGCCTCAGGGCGTTTCGGGGTCACCATCGAATATCTGGTGAACGCCGATGACATCCAGATCAAGGTTGCTCAGGGCGCCAAGCCTGGTGAGGGCGGCCAGCTGCCTGGTCATAAGGTCAATGCGCAGATTGCGCGCGTACGTCACTCGACGCCGGGTGTCGGTCTGATCTCGCCGCCGCCGCATCATGACATCTACTCGATCGAGGATCTGGCGCAGCTGATCCATGATCTGAAGAACGCGAATCCGAAGGCACGGATCTCGGTCAAGCTGGTCTCCGAGATCGGGGTCGGCACTGTGGCTGCGGGCGTCTCCAAGGCGCATGCCGATCATGTGACCATCGCCGGCTACGATGGCGGCACCGGCGCGAGTCCGCTGACCTCGATCAAGCACGCTGGCTCGCCCTGGGAGATCGGCCTCGCCGAGACCCATCAGACCCTGGTGCTGAACCGGCTGCGCGGCCGCATCGCGGTGCAGGTCGACGGCGGCATGCGCACCGGCCGCGATGTCGTCATCGGCGCGCTGCTCGGGGCCGATGAGTTTGGCTTCGCCACGGCGCCCCTGATCGTCGAGGGCTGCATCATGATGCGCAAGTGTCATCTGAACACCTGCCCGGTCGGGGTCGCCACCCAAGATCCGGAGCTGCGCAAGAAGTTCACCGGCAAGCCCGAGCATGTCGTCAACTTCTTCTTCTTCATCGCCGAAGAGATCCGCGAGTACATGGCGAAGCTCGGCTTCCGGACCATGGACGAGATGATCGGCCAGATGGATCGGCTCGAGATGCGCAAGGCCATTGAGCACTGGAAGGCGAAGGGCCTGGACTTCTCCCGCATCTTGACCAAGCCGCAGGTCGGCCCCGAGGTTGCGCTCTACAACGCCGAGCGCCAGGACCATGGCCTCGACAAGGCCCTCGACCACAAACTGATCGAGCAGGCGCGCCCAGCACTCGAGAACCGCGAGCCGGTGCGGATCGAGACCGAGGTCAAGAACTTCAACCGCACCGTCGGCACCCTGCTCTCGGGACGGGTGGCCGAGCGCTATGGGCTCGCTGGACTGCCGGACGATACGATTTATATCAAGGCGCACGGGATCGGCGGTCAGTCGTTCGGCGCCTGGCTGGCTCAGGGCGTTACCATCGAGCTGGCCGGCGAGGCCAACGATTACGTCGGCAAGGGCCTCTCCGGTGGGCGCCTGATCATCTATCCGCCCGAGCACGCGAGCATCGATCGCGCCGAGGACAACATCATCGTCGGCAATACGGTGCTCTATGGCGCCATCAAGGGCGAGGTCTACTTCCGCGGCGTGGCCGGTGAGCGCTTCTGTGTCCGTAACTCGGGCGCGATGGCGGTCGTCGAAGGCGTCGGCGATCATGGCTGTGAGTACATGACCGGCGGCGTCATGGTCTGCTTGGGCCCGACCGGACGCAACTTTGCTGCAGGCATGTCCGGCGGCGTCGCCTATGTGCTCGATCAGGACGGCACCTTCGCCGACCATTGCAATCAGGCGATGGTCGAGCTTGAGCCGATCGCCGCCGAGGACGCGGCGCTCGAGGCGTTGGATCATCAGGGTGGCGATCTCGAGACGCATGGCTTCGTCGACGTCAGCCATGATATGACGCGCTACGATGCCCTGCGCTTGCGGCAGTTGATCGAGCGCCATCTGCATTACACCAATTCAGCCGTTGCGCAGCGCATCCTGGAAGACTGGCCGGCGATGCTCGGTCGCTTCGTCAAGGTGATGCCGGTCGACTACAAGCGGGCGCTCGAGCAGATGCAATCGAGCAAGAGTCGGCCACCGAGCCCATCGCGGCCGCACCCGTCCAAGCTCAGAGAGGTTGTCGAACATGGGTAAGCCAACCGGATTCATGGAGTACGAGCGCATCGAGCTGGCCTATCAGCCGGCCTCTGATCGCGTCGTGCACTACAACGAGTTCGTCAAGCCGATGACCGATGCCGAGATCGGCATCCAGGGCGCGCGCTGCATGGACTGCGGCATCCCCTATTGCCATGCGGTCGGCTGCCCGGTGTTCAACCGCATCCCGGAGTTCAACGAGATGGTTTACCGGGGCGACTGGGAGCGGGCGCTGGAGTTCCTCCAGGCGACGAACACCTTCCCGGAGATCACCGGCCGCGTGTGCCCCGCCCCGTG
>CAZEZH010000030.1:0-27998 GCA_964516305.1 uncultured Halochromatium sp.
CTGATGCGACCGGACTTGAGGGTGAAGCTGCCGAAGCGCAGGACGCCGGCCTCGATCGCGAAGCGGAGGAAGTCTCGTTGATAAGAATGCATGGCGCCGTCTGGCCTCTATCGTCGTTACCGGGCCGGCATGATAGCCCGAGTCCGGCATTGCGTCCGCAGGTGCGATGCCCGAGCAGATCGCGATCTAGCCGGCGCAGCTGGTCAGCGCCGCGTTCGCGGGAGCGATGCGCATGATGACTAGCTCATTACTGACGGCTTGGCTGGTCGGCCTTCTCGGCGGCGTGCATTGCGTGGGCATGTGTGGCGGCATTGTGGCGACTCTGACCGCCGGACTGCCGCGCGAGCAGCGGCAGCAGCTCTCGCGCCAGCTGCCGTTTCAGCTCGCTTACAACAGCGGACGCATCCTCAGCTATACGCTGGCCGGTGCGCTGATGGGCGCGCTGGGCGCGGTCGCGCTCGAGTTTCTACCGCTGCATCTAGCGCAGCGTGCGCTGTATCTGATCGCAGCGGGCTTTATGCTCGCGCTTGGGCTCTATCTGGGGGGCTGGTGGCAGGGGCTGACCCGTGTTGAGCGGCTCGGGGCGCGGCTATGGCGCCACATCGAGCCGTTCGGGCGCCGCTTCCTGCCGGTACGGCATTGGTCGCAAGCGCTAGCGGTCGGTCTGATCTGGGGCTGGCTGCCCTGCGGCCTGGTCTATAGCGTGCTGATCTGGTCCGCGGGATCCGGTGGGCCGCTGCAGGGGGCGCTGTTGATGCTGGTGTTCGGCCTTGGCACCTTGCCCAATCTGCTCGGACTTGGCCTCTTAGCCGGCGCCGCCGCGCGCCTCAGCGAGCAGCGCTGGCTACGTCAGCTTGCGGGCGTGATGGTGATCGGATTCGGCCTGTATGCGTTCTGGCAGGTGTTGGTGCTTTAGGTGGCTTGCGCCCCGGTCCATCGGCTGCTCAGGAACGTCGATGTTGGCATCGCCAGGCGCGTCCATCAGGCTCCCAGCTGGTTGATGATCCGACGCGTTCTTCGATATTGCCTTTGGTTTCATGATGAGTTGCCGTTAGCTGCATCGCTGATGCCCAATATCAGCTGACGTGGGTTCTTGACGCGTAATTGCTTGGTGCGGCTCTGCAGACCGCTCACCAGCTCGACCTCGCTGCGCGAGACATCGAAGCTTTCGGCGATGAAGCGCAGCAGTTCGGCGTTGGCGCGGCCATCGATCGGCGGCGCCTTGAGTTTGACCTTGAGCGCGTCGCCGAACAGCTCGGCGAAGGCATTGCGGCCGGCGCGTGGCTGCACGCGCAGCCGCAGCAGCAGGTCGGCGCCGTCCCAGCGATACCAGTCCGCAGCGGACATCAATAGGCTTAGAACGGACTGCCGGTCAACAGCCGCAACGGCGGCAGCAACAGCATCTCGAGTAGCACCAAGCCGATCATCACCACCATCGGCGACAGATCGATGCCGCTCATCGGCGGGATCAGTCGCTGTGCGGGACGCATGATCGGGTCGGTGACATCGCTGAGCAGCATGACTGCAGGATTGTACGGATCAGGGTTCACCCAGCTCAGGATCACGCGGATCAAGACAGCGAACAGGAATAGGCTGATGATCAGCGAGACCAGCCCCGGCAATGCCCAGCCGAGTGCGGCGAGCGGATTGCGACCGAGCCCCATCAGTATCGATAGCAAGGCGAGTTCAGAGGCCTTCAACACCCAGGCCAGAACGACCGCCGAGAGGTCCAGCCCTGCATAACCCGGAATGACCTTGCGCAATGGCCGCAGCACCGGCGAGGTCAGCTTGACCACGAACTGCGAGATCGGGTTGTAGAAATCGGCCCGAGCCCATTGCAGCAAGAAGCGGATGATGACCAGCGTGATATAGAGCCCGAAGAGGGTCTTGATCAGGAAGATCAGCGGGTTGGTGAAGTAGGCCTCGGTCATTGTTCCTCCGCGATTAGTTCGGAAAGCTCATGCGCGCGCTGCCGAGCAGCAGCCACGGCGCGCAGTGTTAAGGCTGGCAGTCCACCCTCCTCGAACACCGCGATGGCACGCTCGGTGGTACCGCCTGGTGAGGTTACCCGCTGGCGCAATTGTTGCGGCGATTCGTCGCTCTCGACCGCCATCCGCGCGGCGCCGAGTGCGGTTTGGATGCTCAGCAGCCGGGCGCCCTCGGGGTCGAGGCCCTCGGCAATGGCGGCCTCTTCGAGCGCCTCCATGAATAGGAAGAAATAGGCTGGCCCGCTGCCAGAGAGGGCGGTGACCGTATCCAGTTCGGCCTCGGTCTTGACCCAGTGCGTGAGCCCACCGGCGCGCATGACCTCCTCGGCGAGGTTGACCTGCTTCGCCCAGGTGCCGGCGCTGGCATGCAGCCCGATGGCGCCGGATTGCACCAGCACCGGGGTGTTGGGCATGGCGCGCACGAGTGGCGCGGGCTGTCCGAGCCAGCCGTGGATCGATGCCTCGGTGACCCCTGCCATCACTGAGATGACCAGAGGCAGCGGCTCGCTGAGTAAGGCGCCGATCTCGCGGCAGGCGACCGAGGCCACCTGCGGCTTGACGCATAGGACGATCACCTCGGCAGCATCGATCGCTTCGGCAGTCTGAGCGCTCGCGTTAATGCCGAACTGCTCGGCGAGTGCTTCACGCTTCGCAGTATCGGGGTCGCTCACGCTGAGCCGCGCAGCATCGTAGCCGTCTGCGACCAGCCCAGCGATGAGGCTGCGGGCCATGTTGCCACCGCCGATGAAGGCGATGCGTGTCGTTGGTGAGGACATAGGCAAGAAGGTTCCGTAACGTCGTCGCCATTGTGGCGCTTGGTTGTGGTGCGTATAGGATGTGGCGCTGGTAGGCAGTGGAGCTTGTCGATTGGGCAATCAGCCTGAGCGGCCTAGTGTTGTTGTCTTGGGCCGAACAGGGCCGTGCCGATACGCACCATTGTAGCGCCCTCGGCGACGGCGGCTTCGAGATCGTCGGACATGCCCATCGACAGGGTATCGAGCGGTTGCTCCGAGGTGGCGAGTTGATCGCGTAGGCTGCGCAGCTGGGCGAAAGGTTGCCGTTGCGCTTCGATGCTGTCGGCCGAGGCCGGTAGCGTCATCAAACCGTCGACGCGCAGCCCGGCGATCCCGACACACTGATCGAGGAGCGTTGGCAGGGCGCTCGGCTCGACCCCAGCCTTGCTCGCCTCGCCGCTCAGGTTGACCTGCAGGCAGCAGTGCAGCGGCGGTTTGCCGAGCGCGACCCGCTGTGCGCCCAGGCGCTGGGCATGGCGCGGATCACCGAGCCCATGCACCCAGCTGAACTGCTCGGCGATCAGCTTGGTCTTGTTGCTCTGGATGCGGCCGATGAAGTGCCAGTCGATTGCCAGATCGGCGAGCAGCGCCTGTTTATCGCAGGCCTCTTGGACATAGCTCTCCCCAAAGGCGAGCTGGCCGTGCTGATGGGCAGCCCTGATCAGCTCTGCCGGTTGCACCTTGCTGACGGCGAGCAGTTGCACGCTACCCGGCTCGCGACCGAAACGCGCCTCGGCAGCGGCGATGCGTGCAAGCACCGCCTCGAGCCGTGCCTGGACCCCGGTGTCGTCGTTAGCGCTCATTGAGTTGGACGCGCAGGTTATAAGGCGTTGGTTGCTCCAGCAGGTTCGCGACCAGCGCGCGCAAGGCTTGGCCGCGATGGCTGAGCGCGTTCTTCGTCCCCGGCTCCAGTTCTGCAGAACTCATGTCGTGGGTCGGTACGCCAAAGATTGGATCATAGCCAAACCCGTGTTGGCCGCGTGGTGCCTCAAGGATCAGGCCCTCCCAGGTGCCATGACAGATCAACGGGGTCGGATCATCGGCGTGGCGTAGATAGACCATCACGCACTGAAAGCGAGCGCTGCGGTTGGCATCGGGTCGAGCAGCCAGCGCGCGCAGTAGCTTCTCGCAGTTGGCCTGATCGCTACTCTCGTCTCCGGCGTAGCGGGCCGAGTAGATGCCGGGGGCGCCGTTCAGCGCATCGACCTCGAGCCCAGAATCATCGGCGATTGCGGCGCGGCCGCTGCAGCGCGCCGCGTGGCGAGCCTTGAGGATCGCGTTCTCGACGAAGGTCCGACCGGTCTCCTCGGCCGACTCGATGCCGAGCTGGCTTTGCGTGATCAGGCTCAGCCCAGCCGGGGCGAGCAGGGCGTCGATCTCGCGCAGCTTTCCGGCGTTGTCGCTCGCGAGGACGATGGCGTTGGTTTCTATATCTTGGTTCGGGCTCATGCGCAATCTGAGTGTTTGTGGGGCAGGTTGCTGTTATTTGGCTGTGATTGAATCTGGTTACCGGTGCAGCGTTCAGTCGGTGAGGACCGCGCGCTGGGCGGCGATGATCTGCTCGATCCCTTGTGTGGCCAAGTCGAGCATGGCGATCATCTCGGTGCGCGAGAAGGGCGCTGCTTCGGCCGTGCCTTGGACCTCAATCAGACCGCCTTCATCGGTCATGACCACATTCATATCGGTATCGGCGCTGCTGTCCTCGGCATAGTCGAGGTCCAGCACCGGCGTGCCGGCGTAGACGCCGACCGACACGGCTGCGATCTGGCGCTGCAGTGGTGACTGTTGGAGCTTGCCATTGGCGACCAGACCTTGGATGGCAATCTGCAGCGCGATCCAGGCACCGCTGATCGCTGCGGTGCGGGTGCCGCCATCGGCCTGGATGACGTCGCAATCCAGCGTGATGGTGCGCTCGCCGAGCTGTTTCAGGTCGGCCGCGGCGCGCAGTGAACGTCCGATCAGGCGCTGGATCTCGAGGGTGCGTCCGCCTTGCTTGCCGCGTGTCGCCTCGCGCTGCATGCGCTCGCCGGTGGAACGCGGCAGCATGCCATATTCTGCCGTGATCCATCCTTGGCCCTGGCCACGCAAGAAGGGAGGCACGCGCTCTTCGATGCTGGCGGTGCAGAGCACCCGCGTCTCGCCGAATTCGGCGAGCACGGAACCTTCGGCTTGGGTGGTGAATCCGGGGGTGAAGCGCAACGGGCGCAGCTGATCGGGTTGGCGGGCGGACGGGCGCATGTTGGGCTCCGGGGATGGAAGTGTGAAGTGAGAAGTTTGAAAGTGAGAAGTTTGAAGTTGGAAAGCGGTTTGTGCTGTTGAGCATTTGGCGGCGCAGAGGGTCGCTATTGTCGCATGGCCAGAGGGGAGCTGAGGTCGGCATTGCGTCTGGACAATGCTCGATGCCTAAGCGGCTCTGGTCGATGTGGCCGCTCAAGCGGCACTGCCCTCTCACTGGCCGCTGCACCGGTCAACTCGGCTCCGCCGACAGCCGCAGTCAATCAGGTATCATCGCCGCAGATCACGCAACCGCTCAGCTCAGGAATCCCTATGGTTAGAAGTATGACCGCCTTTGCCCGCCAAGACCGCACGACCGAGGCTGGCGAGCTCAGCTGGGAGGTGCGTAGTGTCAATCATCGCTTTCTTGAGCCGCATCTGCGCCTGCCAGACGAACTGCGCGGGCTCGAACCGGCGGTGCGCGAGACCTTGGGCCGGCATCTCAGTCGCGGCAAGATCGATCTTGGCTTGCGCTTGGGCGGACGCGGCGGGCAGGCTGGCACAAGCGGTGAATTGCGCGTTAACAAGGTGCTGCTCGAACAGGTGCTGAAGGTTGCAGACCAGGTGGCCACCCGCATCGGCGAGCCTGCGGCGCCGCACATGTTCGATCTGCTGAGCTGGCCCGGCATGCTCGAGGAGGCGCCAAGGGATATGGACGCCCTGAGTACCGCTGCGCTCGAGCTGCTTGACGAAGCGCTCGAGTCATTGGTCGAAGCCCGCGAGCGCGAAGGCGAGCGGCTCAAGGTTCTGCTGCTAGAACGCTGCGACAGCCTTCTCGAGCGTGTCGCCGAGGTGCGCGAGCGGATGCCTGAGGTGCTGACTGCGATCCGCAGCCGCATCAGAGAACGCCTGGCCGAGGTACGCGATCAGCTCGACGAGACTCGGCTCGAGCAAGAGATGATCCTGATCGCCCAGCGGGTCGATGTCGACGAAGAGATGGACCGTCTCGAGAGCCACCTCACCGAGGTCCGTGACAGCCTCGACAGTAACGAGCCCATCGGCCGTCGGCTCGATTTCCTGATGCAGGAACTCAACCGCGAAGCCAACACACTGAGCTCGAAATCATCGGATGCTGCGGTCACCCGCGCTGCCGTTGATATGAAGGTGTTGATCGAGCAGATGAGGGAGCAGGTTCAGAATATTGAGTAGGCTCTCAGGGGAGCAGCGGCCCGAGGTGCGGGCGGGTATCGACGTTGCTGCAACAATGCAGTTGGAGCTAGCCTAAGGATCGCTGTGTGGCGATCATCAGGCAGTAGAAAGAGGGCAGCTGCTTAGGTAGCGAGGGCCGGCGTGATCTTCCTTTAGGTGCGCCCTGGTGTTGCCAGGGCGTCCGATTCAAGCCTCAGGGCCTGCTCCGATCCTGCGGGTGACGGCCAATGGCGCCGCCCGCTGCTGATTAGTCCCAACTACCAGGATTTGTACGGCAGGAACTTGCCGTTCAGGGTCACCACGACCCGGTCGCCCTTGGGATCGGGTTGGCGCTGGATGTCCATGCTGTAGTCGATTGCGCTCATGATGCCGTCGCCGAACTCCTCATGGATCAGTTCCTTGAGGGTCTCGCCGTAAACCCCGACGATCTCGTAGAACCGGTAGATGAGTGGGTCGGTTGGGACGGTCTGGTCCCACGTCTTATGCGGGAATGCCTGCAGCGCCGCGACCACATCGGGACCGAGCCCGAGCGCTTCGGCGCAGGCCTCCGCCTGCGGCTGGCTGAGGCTGTTCATGCCTAAGCAGGCGGAGCAGGTGAATTCCTTGGAGAGCCCGGCGGCCTTGGCGATCGCGTCCCAGGTCAGGCCTTTGGCCTGTTTGGCCTCAAGGATCGCGGTCTTCATCTCGGTCTTGGTCATTGGCTCATGCCTCATAATCTAAGGAGTTGGTCAAATACAACTTGAACAGGTGGTTGGTGTGATTATCGGAACCGCTGCGCTTGCTCCAACCTTCTTTAGGGTATGGCTTGCATCGTTTAGGGTTTAAGTCGGGGATGGTCGGTGGGTTTGCTTGATTGGCCGTTGCGCGTCTGCCTGTGGGTTAGAGGTTCACCGCGCGCAGCAGCGAGCCAGATTCCGCAGCCCGGTAACTGGTTGCGCTTTTCACGCTGCTTGCGGCATTACTTGCGACCTTGTTTGCGCCGCGGGCCGTTTGAGCCGGGTCGACGATGCGCGGCGGGCCCTGGTGGGTTGAGCCAGGCGCGCCGGATGCGGCCGAACCTGATAGCTCGTGCGAGCGCGACACCAGGAAGTCGACCAGGTGGGTGCGGATCGGGTAGTAGCCGGGATCGTGTACGATGTTGGTGCGATTGCGCGGCCGCTCGATCGAGACGCGCACCGATTCGGCAATACGCGCCTGCGGGCCATTGGTCATCAACAGGATGCGATCGGCGAGCAGGATGGCCTCGTCGACATCGTGGGTGATCATGAATACCGTCTGATGGGTCTCGGCGCAGACCTTCAGCAACTCGTCCTGGATGGTGCCCCGGGTGAGGGCATCGAGTGCGCCGAACGGCTCGTCGAGCAGCAGCAGCTTGGGCTCGATGGCGAAGGCGCGGGCGATGGCGACACGCTGGCGCATGCCGCCCGAGAGCTGCGAGGGTTTGCGCTGCACGGCGCCATCCTTCAATCCGACCAGGTGCAGATAGCGGAGGCTGTGCTCGCGAACGCGGGTCTTACTCCAGCCTGGCCAGCGGGCGGCGACGCCGAATATCACGTTATTGAGTGCTGATAGCCAGGGGAATAGCGAGTAGTTCTGGAACACGATGCCGCGCTCGAGTGCCGGGCCGCGCACCTCTTTGCCGGTCATCAGGACCTCGCCCTCGCTCGGCGCGTCGAGCCCGGCGAGGACATTGAGGATGGTCGACTTTCCGCAGCCAGAATGGCCGATGATGCAGACGAACTCACCGCGTTCGAGGCCGAAGCTGACGTCTTCGAACACGGTCAACTCGCCGTCTTTGGTCGGAAAGCGCTTGGCTAGCGATTTGATCTCGAGGAAGTGCGGTTGCATCGGGTTCACTCCTGGTAGGTGACGAGGTGGGTGGCCGAGGCTAGCGCCAGGTCGAGCAGCATGCCGACGATGCCGATCATCAGGATCGAGAAGATCACGCTGGTCAGGTCCAGGTTGTTCCACTCGTTCCAGACGTAGTAGCCGATGCCGGTGCCGCCGACGAGCATCTCGGCGGCGACGATGACCAGCCAGGCGATACCGATCGAGATGCGCATGCCGGTGAGGATGGTCGGCGCGGCGGCGGGCAGGATGACCTGAAACGCGGTCTGCATCGGTCCAAGCTCATGGGTGCGGGCGACGTTGACCCAGTCCTTGCGCACGCCGGCCACTCCAAAGGCGGTGTTGATCAGCATCGGCCAGATCGAGCAGATGAAGATGACGAAGATCGAGGAGGTCTCGGAGTCCTTGATGATGAAGAGCGCGAGCGGCATCCAAGCCAGTGGCGAGATCGGCTTGAGGACCTGAATGAACGGATTCAGGGCCTTGTACATCATCGGCGACATGCCGATCAGGAAGCCGAGCGGCAGCGCGATCAGCGCCGCGAGCCCAAAGCCGGTCAACACGCGGTACAGCGACCAGCCGAGCTGGATGCCGATGCCCTTATCGTTGGGGCCAGCGTCGTAGAAGGGGTTGGAGAGCTCGCGGATGGCAAGGCCGATGATCTCCGAGGGCGAGGGGACGCGCGCCTCTTGGTCGGCGCCGCCCATCAGCAGCTCATATTCGCTCATCGCCGCTTCGGCCTCTGGGGCCGGGGTGCTGAGCTGCCAGAGCCCAAGGAAGACGACGAGCAGTGACACCGAGACGATGATGGCGCGCCAGGAATCGGATTTGAGCATGGAGTTCTTGATCCTCAGTCTGTGTTAGGTGATTGGCCGGTTGAGCGGCAGGCCCGCCGGACGGCCTCGCTTAGCCGAGTTCGAAGCCGGCTAGCCTGTGCGGCGCGGGAGCCGCTCGTCTTGATGGCCTGCTCGGTGCCGGATCGTGGGCTGGATTCTGTGGCCCGGCAGCAGCCCCAGCGGCCTGCGTGTTGAGCGAAGCCGCTGGGCGGTCAGTCGGTCTATCGTTAGCCGCGCTCGATCGACTCAGCCGCGCTTGATGGCGAAGCTCTCGACGTAGGCCTCAGGCTGGGTCCAGTCGAATTCCTTACCCATGATCATGTAGTTCTCACTGGTGATATCGGGGACTGGATAGCCGAGTTCGGCCATGGTCTTACCGGCGTCGGACGCGAGGTAGACCTCCTTGGCGATTCCCTGGTAATCGATATCGCCTTCGATGTAGCCCCAGCGCTTCATCTGGGTCAGTATCCAGACGGCCATCGAATGCCAGGGGAAGGGGTCGAAATCGATCCGATCCGGCACGTCCTGGACATTGCCGAGGCCGTCGGCGAAGCGTCCGGTCAAGACCTGCTCGATCACCGGCACCGGCTGGTTCAGGTAGTTGGTCGGCGCGATCGCGGCGGCGATCTCCTTGCGGTTCTCGTGCTTTTGCGAATAGAAGGTCGCGTCGACGATGGCCTTGAGCAGGGCCGAGTAGGTGTTCGGCATGTCCTTGGTGAACTGCTCGGAGCAGGCGAAGGCGCAGCAGGGATGGCCCTCCCAAATGTCTTTGGTCAGGATGTGGATGAAGCCGACCTTCTCCCAGACCGCGCGCTGGTTGAATGGGTCTGGAGAAAGGTAGCCGTCGAGGTTACCGGCGCGCAGGTTGGCGACCATCTCCGGTGGCGGTACGACGCGGATCTGGATGTCCTGATCCGGGTCGAGGCCATGCTCGGCGACGTAGTAGCGCAGCAGGAAGTTGTGCATGCTGTAGTCGAAGGGCACGCCGAACTTGAAGCCCTTCCAGTCCTTCGGGTCGCGCTTGTCCTTGTGGTCGTTGTGCAGCACGATGGCCTGGCCGTTGATGTTCTCGACCGCTGGCATCCGGTAGGGGACCGCGGTGGAGCCGGCGCCGAGGCTGATTGCGAGCGGCATCGGCGTGAGCATGTGCGAGGCGTCGTACTCACCGGCCAGTGACTTGTCGCGCGCAACCGCCCAACCGGCGGTCTTGATCACGTCGACATCCAGGCCGTATTTCTCGTAGAACCCGAGTGGATGGGCCATGATGATCGGGGTCGCGCAGGTGATCGGCACGAAGCCAACCTTGAGCTTGGTCTTCTCCAGCGGGCCGGCACTCTCCTGCACCGCGGCCTTGATGGCGTCCATTGGCAGCAGGCTGCCGAGGATGCTAGCCAAGGTGCCACCGCCGACCAGGCCGAGGAAGCTGCGGCGGCTCATCTCGTTGTGGCCGAAGACGCCGCGGACGATGGCGCTCTCGATGACGCGGTCGAGCATGGCTTCTTGGGATAAGGGCTCCTGGAGCGCGTGACGATGCGATTCTGCCGTCGGCGTTGCTGTTGCGCTGTGCGTTGCGCCTGGCGTTGAGCGTGCCGTGCTAAGCCGCGCCGGGTCTGCGAGAGGGCGGCCTGTTGGTGAGGTTAGCCGCGCCGAGTCGCTGTGCTCAGTCTGGGCGTGCCCATGCGTCTGATGGTTGTGCGATGAGCAGCGGGTGCAAGCGCAGCCCGGTGCGTGGGTGAGGTCGAGATCAGGATCATAGGGGTTTCCCAGGCTCTGATAAGGCATCGTGTTCTCCAGAGGTTAACGTTCGGCGGCTGGATCGTGATTTCGGTGAGCGGCGGGCTCGCGGTCCACACGAAGTGCGGTTGATCTAAATCACGGGTAAGCAGGTACCGTGCCAAAGCACCTGAAATCTTGTAGAGGCCTGATTTAGTTGAAGCCACCGATGCTGTCATCGGCGCTGATCGTTGACGAGATCTCGTAATTAGCGAGATTTCGTTGTATTTTGACGAGATCTCGTAATAACAACGCTGATGACAATGACTGTGAACAGGCTGGCAGGCGTGGCCGACTTCCGGCTGCTTTTTGAGCATCATCCCGATGCGCTGCTGCTCCTGGATCCCTTTGCCGATACCTTCCTGGCGGCGAATGTACGCGCCTGCCAACTGCTGCGCTGGCCGTTTGATGAGCTGATGGCGATGCGCCCGAGTGCTCTGCATGTCGGCGAACGCGGCGCCTTGGTCGTCTTTACCCAAGAGGTGCTCGAGATCGGCGAGGCTTGGGCACGCGGGCTTGGCTGCCAGGGCGGCGATGGGGCGCGCATCCTGGTCGAGTATCGGGCGCGACGGTTGGATCTGGACGGCCGCGCCTGCGTCTTGATCGCCGTGCGGGATCTGATCGCCCAACGACAGCGGGAGGCGCATTCCGATGCCGATCACTATGTGCGCAGCGGGCTCTCGGAGTGGCGTCGGGTCGAGCAGTTATTCGCCTCGATCGAGACCGAGAACCGGCTCATCTTGCGTGCCGCGGGCGAGGGTATCTACGGCGTTGACGCGGCTGGGATCACCACCTTCGTCAATCCGGCGGCTGAGCAGATGTTGGGCTGGCGTGCGGCGGAGCTGGTCGGGCGCGGCATGCATCAGACCGTGCATCACAGCCATGCCAACGGCAGCTGCTACGCCGATGACGACTGTCCGATCTATGCGGCGTTCCGTGAGGGCGCGGTGCAGCGGCGCGACGACGAGGTATTCTGGCGCAAGGATGGCGGCTGCTTCCCGGTCGAGTACACCAGCACGCCGATCGTCGATCGCGGCAATCTGGTCGGCGCCGTGGTCGTGTTCCGCGACATCAGCGATCGGCGCGAGGCCGAGCAGCGCTTGCAGGGCGCGCTCGAGGAGCTGTCGGCGCTCAAGCACCGGCTGGAGCTGGAGAACGATTATCTGCAGGAGGAGTTTCGCGAGGCGAGCAACTACCATCAGATCGTCGGCGATAGTCGCGCGGTTCGAGAGGTGTTGTACAAGGTCGAGCTGGTCGCGCCGACCGATGCGCCGGTCTTGATCGCCGGTGAATCTGGCACCGGTAAGGAGTTGATCGCGCGTGCGATCCATACCGCGAGCCGGCGGGGTGATCGGCCGTTGATCCGGGTCAACTGTGCCGCGGTGCCCAAGGATCTGTTCGAGAGCGAGTTCTTCGGCCACGTCAAAGGCGCCTTCACCGGCGCCGTGGCCGAGCGCGTTGGGCGCTTCGAGCTTGCGGATGGTGGAACGCTGTTCCTGGACGAGATCGGTGAGATCCCGCTTGAGCTGCAGAGCAAGCTGCTGCGGGTATTGCAGGAGGGCGAGTTCGAGCGGGTTGGCGAGGGGCGCACGCGACAGGTCGATCTGCGCATCGTCGCAGCGACCAACCGGCGTCTCGACCAGGAGGCCGAGGCCGGGCGGTTTCGTGCCGATCTGTTCTATCGGCTGAATGTGTTCCCGATCGAATCGGTGCCGCTGCGCCAGCGGCCTGAGGATATCCCGCTGTTGGCGGCGCATTTTCTGACCAAGGCGGCGCGGCGCTTCGGGCGTCAGGGGCTCCGACTCAGTCGCGCTGATGTCGCCGCGATGCAGGACTATGCCTGGCCTGGCAATGTGCGTGAGTTGGAGAACCTGATCGAGCGCGCAGTGATCGTCTCGACCGGCGAACGGCTGATCATCGATCTGCCGGGGCGCCGTCCCGAGCGGACGCTGTTTCCGCTGACTGAGGCGAGGGGCGTTGGTGAGGCCTGGGCCGAGTCCCGATCTGAGCCTCGTTTAGGGTCCCGGGCCGGGCCAGAAAGTGATGACTTTGGGGGCGGGAATGGCGCGGAGTTTGCTTCGCCGGCCCCAACCCCCAGCAATGAACAGGAGCGCATCGCAATCGAGCGCCGGATGATCGAGCAGTCCCTTGCCGACAGTGGCGGCAAGGTCTCCGGTCCCGGTGGCGCGGCAGAGCGGTTGGGTTTGAAGCCCACCACTCTGGCCTCGCGGATCAAGCGCCATGGGATTCAAAAAAGGTAATGAGTAATGTCCTTAGTGATGCTTATGCATCGGCATCGCGCTTGGCTCGATGCGCTTGACCGGTAGGCTCAGCGTCTGCTTGCTGCCGTCGTCGAAGCCGAGGGTCAGTTCGACCTGATCGCCCGGGGCGAGCGTCTCGGTGAGACCTATCAACATCACATGTAGGCCGCCTGGTTCGAGGACCGCGGTCTCGCCAGCGGGCAGATCGATCTGCTGGACTTGGCGCATCTGCATCATGCCGTCTGCCATGAGATGCGTATGCAGTTCGACCACCTCGGCCTTGTCGCTTTCAGCGGCGAGTAAGGCGCGATCTTGGTCGCCCTGGTTGGTGATGCTCATGAAGGCGGCGCTGTTCGGCTGGCCGGGTGGCACTGCGCGTACATAGGCATCCTGTACCTCGATGGTCTCGGCAAAGGCGGTTGCTTGTAGGCCGAAGACCAGGGCTAGTGTTGGGATCAGGGTGGAAAGCGCGCGTTTGTTGACTTGCATCGAGAGATCTCCTGCGTTGTGAAAAGTTTGATCCTAAAAAGAGCATTTGAACCGCAGATTACGCAGATGAACGCAGAGATTTCAATAAGCTGCTGCTCATCACTGCTTCACCTGTTGGGTGGCTTTGCTAAACCTGCTAGAGCTTTGTTTTCTGATATTTTAATCTGCGTTCATCTGCGCCATCTGCGGTTCATAGGTTGATTAGTTTATGCTGAAGCGGTCAACTGGGGGCTGAGCAACTGGATCAGCCGGCTCGCCTTGTCGAAGGTCTCGCGGTATTCCTGCTCTGGGTCAGAGTCGACCACCAGGCCGCCGCCGGCCCAGAAGCGGACTTCGCCGCCGCTGTGGGCGATGGTGCGGATGGCGATATTGGTGTCCATGGCGCCGTCGAAGCCAAGATAACCGATAGCGCCGCAGTAGACGCCGCGCCGGTGTGGCTCGAGTTCCTCGATGATCTCCATTGCGCGGATCTTCGGTGCGCCGGTGATCGAGCCGCCGGGAAAACAGGCGCGCAGCAGCGAGGCCGCGTCTTCATCGTCCCGAAGCTCGCCGCGCACGGTGCTGACCAGGTGATGCACCGAGGCATAGGTCTCGGTTGCGAACAGGGCCGGCACCTGGATGCTCCCCGGTCGGCAGACGCGCCCGAGATCGTTGCGCAGCAGATCGACGATCATCAGATTCTCGGCGCGATCCTTCTCGCTTTGGTTCAACGCCAGTCGCAGCGCGGCATCTTCAGCGGCGGTTGTGCCGCGCGGGCGGGTGCCTTTGATCGGTCGCGTCTCGACTTGGCCGCGGCGTAGCGACAGGAAGCGTTCTGGCGACGAGCTTAGGACTTCGCCAAAGGGGGTTTTCAGATACGCAGAGAAGGGCGCTGGATTCAGTTCACGCAAGCGGCAGTAAGCGGTCCAGGGATCGCCTTCGGCCGGGGCGGAGAAGCGCTGCGCGAGATTGACCTGATAGCAGTCGCCGGCGCGAATGTAGGCTTGAACACGCTCGAAGGCGGCACCGTAAGCGGCCTCTGATAGATTCGAGCGCAGTGGGGCGATGGCTTGCAGTGGGCTGATGGCTCGTGGCGGCGGGCAGGCCGTTTGAGCCGGGGGCCTTTGCTCGTCGCAATCAGGGTTTGATGGGGCGGAGCAGTGCGCGAAGCTGGATTCAGCAGCGGTAGCAGCTGGCGTGGTAGCGCAAGTAAAGGCGACCGGTGTGGACGGGGTGTCTGAGGCAGCTGAGGCAGCCGGGGCTGAGGTCTTATGCAGGTCCAAGCCTGACGCTGCGGAGGAAAACTGCTCGACCAGCTGCGGCCAGCGCTTGCGGGTTCCCTCGTCACGTTCGGCGCTGACCAGCCAGCTGCGCTGCTCCACATGGTCCACCAGCAGGGCCCAATCGAAGATGCCGATGGCCATCTCGGGCAGTCCTTCGGCGTCAATCGCACGCACGGGTAGACGCTCAATTCGGCGGGCGAGGTCATAGCCAAACCAACCGACGGCACCGCCGGCAAAGGGTAGACCGTCAGGTGGTGGCTCACTGCGCTTCCCAAGCGCTGCGCGCAGCAGTGCGAAGGGGTCATCGGTCGAGCAACGGCAACTGCGCGCATCGCAGATCTCGGTGATCGTGCCGCGGGTGACCAGGGTTGCGCTTGGGTCGGCGACGAGGATATCCCAGCGTCCGCCTGAGCAACCGGGTTGTGCACTGTCGAGCAGCATTGCCCAGGGGCGACCGCTGAAGGGCGCGAATAGGGCCGTGCTGTCGGACTGATAGGGAAGCTCGGTGAGCCGAGCCATCACAGTTCCGGGGGCGCGACTAGGCTGATGGGAGGATGGCCATTGGCACAGCCACCCAGGCGATGACCGAGGCCGTGATGGGTCAGGGACCGAGGCCGATTCGTTCGGCCCTGGATTCGGCCCCAGCCCCAGCCTTGAAACCTTTCAGGTCCCTCCTGGCGTGCTGCGGGTATCGACGCAACTGTCTGCTCAGTCGTCGCTAGCGCGCTCGTAGGCGTCAGCAAGCTGCTTCTGGATGTTGCCAGGTACCGGCGCATAGTGGCTGAGCTCGATGCTGTAGGAGCCTTCGCCGCCGGTGATCGATTTCAGCCGCGACTCATAGCCTTCCAACTCGGCGAGCGGCGCCTCACCCTCGATGACGATGCGTCCCAAACTCTTGGATTCGCTGCCATTGATCCGTCCGCGCCGGCCGGAGAGATCGCCGGCGAGATCGCCCATGTTGTGGTCAGGCGCTGTGATGCGGATCTTCACAATCGGCTCCAGGATCGCCGGTTTGGCCTTGAGGACCGCCTCGATAAAGGCCTTCTTGCCGGCGGTGGCGAAGGCGATGTCCTTGGAGTCTACTGGATGCGATTTGCCGTCATAGACCGCGACGCGCACATCGTCCATTGGGTAACCGGCAATGGCGCCTTCCTCGAGCACCTGTCGCACGCCCTTCTCGATCGACGGGATGAATTGGTTCGGGATGCAGCCGCCAACGGTCTCATCGGCGAACTCGAAGCCAGTGCCCTGCTCACGCGGCTCGATGCGCAGATAGACCTCGCCAAACTGGCCGGCACCGCCGGTCTGCTTCTTGTGCCGGTGATGGCCTTCGGCCTTGGCGGTGATGGTCTCGCGGTAGGGAATGCTCGGTGGTCTGGTCTCGACGTCGACGTGGAACTGCTCCGAGAGGCGCCGCAGCAGCACCTTCAGATGCACCTCGCCGAGGCCGCGCATCACGGTCTCGTTGGCAGCGGCATTGTGCTCGATATGGAAGCAAGGGTCTTCGGATTCGAGCTTGTGCAGGGCGTCGTTGAGCTTCTGCTCATCGCCGCGCTTGGCGACGTTGATGGCGAGCCCGAACAACGGTATTGGGCATTCGATGCTGCGTAGATGGAAGTGGTCTTCGTCGTGGGAGTCATGCAACACGGCGTCGAAATGGATGTCGTCGACACGAGAAACCGCGAGGATGTCCCCAGGTACGCCCTCATCGGCTTCAATCAGCTCGCTGCCATGCACCCGGTAGAGGTGCGTGACCTTAAATGGCTTGCGCGCATCGCCGATGAACAGTTGGCTATTCGGCACGATACGGCCCTGATGCATGCGGAAGATGCCGATCTTGCCGCGGAACGGATCGTTGATGACCTTAAACACGTGGGCGATAGCATGTTTGCCCGGGTCTGGGTCCACCGAGGCGGGCTTCATGTTGGCGCCTTCGCCTCTCATAAAGGGCGGCGGGTTGCCTTCGGATGGATTTGGCATCAGCCGAACCAGGATCTTCATCAGCTCGGGGATGCCGGCGCCGGTCTCTGCGGAGCAGAAACAGATCGGCACTAGATGGCCTTCGCGCAGCGCCTCTTCAAAAGGGTCGTGCAATTGCTCGGGCTTCAGCTCTTGGCCCTGTTCAAGGTAGACCTCCATCAGCGCCTCGTCGACCTCGACCACCTGATCGAGGATCTGGCCATGCGCCTCCTCGACTGAGGAAAAGTCGGTGCTGTCGCCGGCGGGGTTGAAAAAGCAGTCGATGACGCGCTGGCCACCCCCGGCTGGTAGGTTGATCGGCAGACATTCGGCGCCGAAGGTCTGTCGCAACTGCTCGGTCAGGCCGGGAAGGTCCACACCAGCGCCGTCGATGCGGTTGACGATGATGATTCGGCACAGGTTGCGGTTATCGGCTGCCTTCCAGGCACGCTGCGTGAGCGGCTCGATGCCATTCTCGGCATTGACCACGATGGCTGCGGTCTCGACCGCGTTCAGCACCGAGAGGGTGCGACCGAGAAAGTCCGGATAGCCGGGAGTGTCGAGCAAGTTGATGTGCTTGCCATGCGCACTGAAGCCGGTGATGCCGACGTCGAGCGAATGCTGCAACTCCTTCTCCATGTCGTTGTAATCGCAGACCGTGGTGCCCTTGGATACGCTGCCGGGCTCGGCGATGGCGCCGGAGCTCGCTAGCAGCGCTTCGACCAAGGTTGTCTTGCCGGAACCGGCGTGGCCGACGAGGGCGATGTTGCGGACGTCCTCGGCATTATAGTCAGACATGCAGGAACCCTTTTCGCACTTCAGTAGTTGGCAGGAGTCGGCGCAGCGGTAGCAACCGAGATTAGCGCTGCGAGTATAGCGTAACCAAGCGGTCATTTAAGGCCGCTGCAGCGCTCGGACGGCACGCCGCGTGCTTTCGCGTGCTTTAGATCAATTCACCCCGTACCATGCGACGCTGCATGCTGCCCAGTTGATTAGCCGAATTTTTCTGTTTTCAGGAGAACGTTGAGGATGTTCGACATCGTCTGGATCGCGCTCGCCTTTGCTCTCGGCCTAGGGGCTCGCCAGATCGGTCTGCCACCGTTAGTGGGGTACCTGGTCGGTGGATTCGTTCTGCACGCATTTGGTGCGCGCGAGGATGCGCTGATTCAAGAGTTGTCTCAGATGGGCATCACGCTGCTGCTGTTCACCATCGGGCTGAAGCTGAAGTTGAAGAGCCTGGCGCAACCGCATGTCTGGGGCACTGCGGCACTGCACATGCTTGCGATGATGGCCTTGCTGGTGCCGCTGCTGCTCGCGCTGGGTGGATTGGGGGTCCCTCTGCTTTCCGGTGCGGACCTTGGGGCTGCTGCCTTGCTCGCCTTAGCGCTAAGCTTCTCGAGCACGGTTTTCGCGGTCAAGGTGCTGGAAGAAAAGGGCGAGACGGGCTCGCTCTATGGCACGGTCGCGATCGGTGTTCTGATCATTCAGGACCTGGCCGCGGTGTTGTTTCTGGCCTTCTCTGCGGGCAAGATTCCAACCCTATGGGCCATCCTGCTGTTGCTGTTGATACCGGCCCGCCGGCTGCTGCTGTGGCTGTTGAACCGGGTTGGTCATGGTGAGCTTCTGCTGCTGTTCGGTCTGACGGTAGCGATCGGCACCTCGGAAATGTTCGAGTTGGTGCACATGAAGGGCGATTTAGGCGCGATCCTGATCGGCGTGCTGGTCGCCAATCATCCCAAAGCGGGAGAGTTGGCTAGGTCCTTACTCGACCTCAAGGATCTGCTACTGATCGGCTTTTTCTTGAGCATTGGGCTTCAGGGGGTGCCGAGTCCGGTCATGATCTTGTTTGCGCTGGGTCTGGCGCTGGTGCTGCCGTTCAAGTGGTACCTGTTTCAGCGACTGATGCTCTGGTTCGGGCTGCGCGGGCGAACCGCCTTTCTTGGTGGCCTCACGCTGGCCAACTACAGTGAGTTCGGGCTAATCGTCGCGGCCGTTGGGGTCGAGAATGGTTGGCTCGCATCGGACTGGCTGGCGGTGGTTGCACTGGCCCTTGCGTTCTCCTTTATCGCCGCGTCTCCAGCGAGCAGCCGCTCGCACGTCTGGTATGAGAGGATGAGTGATTGGCTGCGGCGGCTTGAGCGTGCACAACGCCTACCAGAAGAGGCTGAGATCGATCCCGGTGATGCCAATGCCATGGTGGTTGGCATGGGGCGCATCGGTTGCGGTGCTTACGATGAGCTGGCCCATGAGCGTGGTCTCAGGCCGGTTGGCGTTGATGCTGACCCGGACACCATTAAGCGCCATCAACGACAGGGCCGATATGTCGTCCAAGGGAGTGCGACCGATGCGGATTTCTGGCACCGGCTGCATCTCGACGACGGCCACATGCGCATCGTGTTGTTGGCCATGCCGCGGGTTTCAGAGAACCTGTTCGCCGCTCAGCACCTGGCTAAGGAGGGATTTACTGGCACCATTGGTGCTATCGCCAAATACCCGGACGACGAGCAAGCGCTGCGTGCGGCGGGCGTCCAACTCGTGTTCAATCTTTACGCCGAGGCAGGGGCAGGCTTTGCCCAGCACGTCTGCGCCGGGAAGAAACATCCGGTTGAGTGACACCACCGCCAGGCGCAGTGGTGGGGCCATGGCGGTTGGCACGACATGGTCTGAGTGCGCGCCAGCAAGCTCTAGTGGCGGCAGCCGTGATCAATGCCTCCATGCCCTAGGCGGGCGAGATGGAGCCCGCTGCTAGTGAGCCTTTGTTGTCGACCTGATCGCCCCTGAGCGGGCGGGTCGGCAGGGCCTGAGGCTCGTCACTTGTCTCGACGCGAATGAATTCTTTTTTCATCAGTATCGGCATCAGCAAGAAGCTGGCAGCACTCGTGAATCCTGCGATTGTCAGCGTATCAATAATCATCTACCTATCCAGCCTCACTGCGAGGCAGTCGTTCGTGATGATGTAATATTACTAAATAATTAAATGCTTAACAAGCCGACTAGGTCACAATTCGGTGAACACCTCGAGGTTTCGATCTTGGCTCAGCGGGGTCAATCGCGACGATGGATTGCCCCTGGTAAAGAGCAGATTGACAAGCCTTCGGCGATAGGCAACATCCAGCAGAGCAACGACTAGCAGCTAAACAGCAACGAACAGCTGCTAAACTAAGGTGCTTGTAGTGCTGGCGAGGTCGGGTATAGTTGCACCCGCCTGGAATACCAGGTCAAGGCCACTGATCGGGCTTATGCAGTGCCCGGCTTTTCTAGCGAGCGCACCGCATGAACGATTCGAAGAACGCTGGCTCACAGTCGTCAAACGTTGATCCGCAGGGAGGTGCCTCGCAGGGACTCGGCAGCGCCTCAGTAACGACCCCCTCGCTCGGCCTCTCCGGCCGCATCGCACGCACCTTCATCAATACCCCAGTCACGCCGATGCTCCTGATTGGGGCTCTCTGCATCGGACTGCTTGGTCTACTGTTCACGCCACGGCAGGAAGACCCGAAGATTTCGGTGCCGATGATCGACGTCTTCGTCCAATATCCGGGCGCGTCGGCGGTTCAGGTCGAGAGCATGGTGACCGAGCCGCTCGAACAGCTGATGATGGAGCTGACCGGTGTGCGGCATGTCTACTCCGCCACCCAGCGCGGTGGCGCCGTCGTCACTGTGCGTTTCAAGGTTGGGGAGGATATGGGCCAGTCGGTGGTCAAGGTCCATGACAAACTACAGGCAAACATGGATCGGATGCCGCCGGATGTGCAGCCGCCATTGGTGAAGCCGGTCAGTATCGACGATGTGCCCATCGTCACCCTGACGCTCTGGTCCGATGAGGTCGAGGATAGCCAACTGCGCACCTTGGCGCTGGATGTGTTGCAAGAGTTGGGCTCTGTGCCGGATACGGGCAAAGGCTTCGTCGTCGGTGGCCGCGAGGAGCAGATCCGGGTCGAGGTGATGATGGAACGTCTGGCCGGCTATGGCATCACGCTCGATCGCATCGCCCAGACCATTCGCAGTGCCAATGCGGAGACCCAGACTGGCGCTACCGAAGGTGGCGGCACCTCGTACAAGGTCTATTCCGGCGCCTTTCTGCAGAATGCTGACGACATCGCGCGGCTGGTGGTTGGGAGCCAGGGCAGCCAGCCGATCTACATTCGCGACGTGGCGCGCGTGCGACCGCTGCCGCAAGAAACCGATCAGGTTGTCACCCATCTCACCGGACCCGCTTATCAGGGCGAGCACTCGGCGAACGGTGCCCAGGCGGTTACGCTTGCCGTCGCCAAGAAGGAGGGCGCGAACGGCGTGACCGTTGCCGATGCGGTGCTGGAAAAGCTCGCCAGCCTCGAGCAGCGGATGATCCCCACCAATGTCCAGGTCGAGGTCACGCGCAACTACGGCCAGAGCGCCAACGATAAGGTCAACGAACTGCTGAAGGCGATGTTCGAGGCGGCGGTGATCGTCTCGATCCTGTGCCTGGTCGGGCTTGGACTGCGCGCCGCGATCGTCGTCATCTCGGTCATCCCAGTGGTCATCCTGCTGACCATCTGGTGGGCCTGGATGGTCGATTACAGTATCGACCGCGTTAGCCTGTTCGCGCTGATCTTCGCCATCGGCATCCTGGTCGATGACGCGACCGTGGTGGTCGAGAACATCTTTCGGCACTGGTTGGAGCAAGGCAAGACCAGCATCGCCGAGGCCGTCAACGCTGTCGACGAGGTCGGCAATCCGACCATCCTCGCCACCTTCACCATCATCGCCGCATTGTTACCGATGGGCTGGGTCAGCGGCCTGATGGGGCCCTATATGCGCCCGATCCCGGTGCTGGGCTCCTCGGCGATGTTCTTCTCGCTGATTGCTGCCTTTGTCTTTACGCCCTGGTTTGCGTTGCGGGTGCGCCCGCGGTTGAATGCGCTGAAAAGCGCCGAGCGGCGCGAGCAGCGCACGCGCGAGATCGTTAGCCGCTTTTACCGGCCGTTGGTGCTGCCGCTGATCGAGAGTCGGACACTGGGTAAGGCGTTCCTGATCGGCACCATTGCCGCGACGGCGTTGGTCTGCACGTTGTTCTACTTCAAGGTCGTGCCGGTGAAGATGCTGCCGTTCGACAACAAGCCGGAGTTCAGCGTCGTCGTCAACATGCCGGAGGGCACCGCGCTGCCGGAGACTGCCAATGTGGTGCGCCGGTTGGCGGAAAGGCTGCGCGAACTGCCGGAGGTGGTGGCGATCCAAACCTACGCCGGCACCGCTCAGCCGTTCAATTTCAACGGCATGGTCCGACACTACTATCTGCGCGAACAGGCCTGGGAAGGCGATCTGCTGGTTCAGCTCAAGGACAAGCATCATCGCAAACGCGGTAGCCACGAGATCGCGGTCGCCGCGCGTGAGCGACTGACACCGGTGGCGCAGCGGTTCGGCGCTCGCATCGCCGTGGTCGAGATGCCGCCCGGGCCGCCGGTGCTGCAGACCGTTGTCGCCGAGATCTATGGACCGACCAGCGAGATACGGCGCCAGGTCGCGCAGGATATGACGGCGATGTTCGAACAGGCGGAGGGCGTGGTCGATGTCGATAACTATCTGATTGAGCCTTATGACGCCTGGCGTTTTGAGGTCGATACCGAGAAGGCGGTGCGGCGTGGGATCTCGGTTGACACCATCAACCGCAACCTAGCGATGGCCCTCGGTGCGAGCAAGGTCGGCGATGTCAAGCGCGGCACGGTGCAGGAGCCGACCTACATCGTCATCCAGGTGCCGCTTTCTTACCGCTCCGAGATTACGTCGCTGGGTAGCCTGCCGATCGGTGGGCCAGATGGCGGCATGGTGCCGCTGGCCGAGCTTGGCAGCTTCGTCCGCCATCGAGAAGACCCAATCATCTACCACAAGGATTTGCGACCGATGGAGTATGTGGTCGGCGAGATGGAAGGTCGGTTGGGCGCGCCGATCTATGGCATGTTCGCCATCGAGGATCTGCTGGAAGGCTATGACCCGCCAGGACCTGGCGAGGCGATGAGCGGGATGCCGGACGGGCTGATCGGCCCGCCGAAGACCGATGCGGTAGCCGATTTCGAGTGGTCGGGTGAGTGGACGGTTACCTACGAGACCTTCCGCGACATGGGCATCGCCTTTATGGCGGCGCTGTTGTTGATCTATGGGCTGATCGTTTGGGAGTTCCGCGACTTTGCGATCGCCGGTCTAATCATGTCGCCGATCCCATTGACGCTGATCGGCATCATCCCCGGCCATCTGTTCATGGGGGCCGAGTTCACCGCGACCTCGATGATCGGCATGATCGCGCTCGGCGGCATTATCGTGCGACAGTCGATCCTGATCGTCGAGTTCGTCAAGATCGAGGTCGCCCGGGGTAAACCGGTGCGCGAGGCGGCGGTCGACGGTGCCGAGATCCGGATGCGCCCGATCCTGATCACCTCGCTGACGCTGATGGCCGGCGCCTGGGCCATCATCGATGATCCGATCTTTCAGGGCATGGCGGTGAGCCTACTGTTTGGCGCCGGGGTTGCGACCCTGATGGCGGTGATCGTGATTCCGCTCGGCTGTATCTCGCTGACGCCTCGGTTCTATCTGATCGAGACCGAGAGTGGCGAGCGGATGCTCTCGGCTGGGTATGCCGAGATTGAGCGTGGCGGTACAGGCACCGGCGGCAACCAGGAGTTCGGCTTGGGAGATTCCGGAGTCGTTTCCGGGGCACGGCCAGCTGCGCAGCCAGCGCCAGAATCTAGTGGTGGTCTCCCTCTCTGGATGATCGTCTGGTCGGTGCTGGTTGCTGTGATCTCGGCGCTGATCAATGGGGTTCTTGTGCTTGTGAAGCTCGTGCAATGGCTCGTCCAATGGGCTCAGCGGTATGCGGATCGGGCTAGGGTTAAGCCAGACCCTGGAGACAGGACAGGGCTTGATGCTGGAACTCAGACTGAGCGGGTGCAGGGTCAAGCATCGCCCAAAGAGGCCGATCGCGATCGCAGCTCTCAGCCGGCGGTGGAGCCAGGGTTGCAGGCAGCTTCTGCGGAGTCGACTCCTTCGGATCAGCCGGGTCAGCCGGCACGGACAACCAAGAAAACTGCAACCGTGCGAGCTGGAGCCGCGAAGACCACGGCAAAGAAGCAGGTCGCCAAGAAGATCGCCGCCAAAAAGCCGACCGCCCGCAAGACAGCAGCCAAGACAACCGCGAAGAAGGCAGTCGCCAAGAAGCCGGCTGCTAAGAAGGCAGTCCCCAAGAAGGCGTCGACCCGCAAGGCGAGCTCGAAGCCGGCGTCCGGCCAGTCTCCCAACACCTCTGAGACGCGCTCGGATCAAGAGCAGTCATCAAAGGATCAAAATGAATAAACGTGCCGGTAGGTTGTCAGCTTTCATGGGGCCGCTGAATACAAATGGAGCAGCCACTGGCGATGACCTATTTCCCCGATAAGCTTCGGCTCAAGGAGCAGGCCGATGAAGACCTCTATTTCGCCCATCGCGATCGGGAGCTGATCGCACAACGACACCTTTCCCAGCAACATGGAGATGCAATGACTACCTTGTTCGACCCCATTCAGGTCGGTGACTTAGAACTGCCCAACCGCATCGTGATGGCGCCGCTGACCCGCAATCGTGCCGTCGCTGGGCTCAAGCCTGGTGAGCTTCAGGTCGAGTACTACCGGCAGCGCGCAAGCGCTGGCCTGGTCATCATCGAGGCCACCCAGATCAGCCCGATGGGGCAGGGTTATCTCGATACCCCGGGTCTCTATAACAGCGAGCAGATCGTGGCCTGGAGGCAGGTGACCGATGCGGTGCATGCCGATGGGGGACGCATCTTCGTGCAGCTCTGGCACGTTGGGCGGATCTCGCACAGCTCGCTGTTGCCGGGTGGCGCCGCGCCGGTCTCGTCGACCACTCAACGCCCGAATGCACAGACCTTCGCCGCCGAGGGCTTCGTCGATGTCTCACCGCCGCGGGCGCTGCGTGATGAGGAGATTCCCGGGCTGATCGAGGACTATCGGCATGCGGCGCGCTGCGCGCTGGAGGCCGGTTTCGATGGGGTCGAGGTGCACGCAGCCAACAACTATCTCTTGGAGCAATTCCTGCGCGACAGCGTCAATGATCGCAATGGGCCCTATGGTGGCAGCATGGAGAACCGCGTGCGCTTGGTGGTCGAGATCATGCAGGCTCTCGCGATCGAGATCGGTGCCAGCCGCACGGGTATTCGCATCAGCCCGATGACCACCTTCAACGACACCGCGCGCGATTCCGATCCGCAGGCGTTGTTCGAGCATCTGGTCACCCAGCTCGACCCGATTGGGCTCGCTTATGTGCATCTGATCCAGGGCGAGACCGGTGGCCCGCGCTACCCAGAGGATGCCGCGCGGCCTTTCGACTATGCCGCGCTCAAGGCCTGTTTTAATGGCTGTTGGATGCTCAACAACGGCTATGGCCCGGAGGATGCGCCGCAGGCGCTTACTGCTGGCGAGGCCGATCTGATCGCGTTCGGCCGGCCATACATCAGCAACCCGGACCTGGTGCGTCGGTTACGCGAGGGCGCGCCACTGACGCCACCAAATCCCGACACCTTCTATGGCGGTGGCGCCGAGGGCTACACCGACTATCCGACGCTAGAGGCAGGCTGAGGCGTCAACTTTAGGCAGCGATGGCTTGCGACTCATGTGACAGGCAGGCCTTGGGGCAGACGCGCGAGCAGGCCTCGCAGCCGATGCAGTCCAGCGTGTTCTTGAGGTTCATCACCATCCCAGGCGCCTCGTCGAAGTCGTCATCGAAGTCATCGTCATCACCGAGGTCAAGCTCATCGCGATCGACGAGTTCGAAGACGTCGCGGGGGCAGACCTTGAAGCAGCGGCCACAGCCGATGCAGTTGTTTTGGTTCAGGTCGACGATGAAGGCGGGGGTCCACTGGACGCCGCCGCGGGTGAGTCCGGTGATGGTGCTCATTGGCTTACTCCGCAAGGTGGTTGATGGAATGGCCGTGTCGTCATGGACTCACGGTTAAAAGTGCTATGGGCGTCAAATGGACGACCGGCGGCGCAGGCCATTGGCCGAGGCGGTGGGCGTTTGCGCCAAGACTTGCGCTGATGGCTGCTGTGCCGGATAGGGCGCTCAGGCATCGGCGGTTTGCGCCTGTTCGAACCGGGCCTTGGCCTCGGCCCAAGCCTGGCAGGCGTCGTAGGTGGCTTGCGCGATGGCCGGGATCTCGTCGAAGGCCGCCGGCAGACGGTCTTCGACCAAGTCGTGCAGCTCGCTCGCGCGTTCGCTAGCGATGCGCTTGGCCTTCTTCATCGCCTTCTCGAGGGCCTTGATCTCGTCGTCGCTCATCCGTTCCTCCGCGAAATACCCGCCTTGCTGGGGTGTCTGGGGTGGTTGCTTGGCTTGCTCAGGTAGTTGGCTGAAAAGGGCTGTCTCAAAGCCCGGCGACCCGGCTGTGCTCACCGATCAGCTCGAGCGCGACCGAGAGCAGCTTGTCGCCTTCGTCCTTTATCTTCGACAGGGTAGGGAAGCCGAAGCGATGCACGTCGCGTAATGAGCGATCCAACACCACGAGCTTGCCGACCGTAATCAGGACCCGCCCAAAGCCTTCGTGGGTCAGGTGTAGCAAGGGCACCGCGCGCAGACCGCACTCCTTCTCGATCAGCACCGCGATGGCGTTGTAGAAGGCCTGGATGCGGGCAACGACGATCTCGTCGGGATCGCCGACGATCGGGAGTTCGCGCTTCTTCTCTTTGGTGAGCACATAGGGCTCGAGGACCTCGGCGGCCGAGAGGTCGTCGTAGGTGCCATAAGGGTCGATGGCGCGGATCTGGCGGATCATCTCGGCCGTGAATTCGGTGTCCAGCACCGGGTCATTCGGATCGATGGCCGTTGCTGCGGTTGGGGCCTCGGGCGTCTCAATGGTCATGGTTGTGGTCGTCTCCTGTTGCCGTTTTGTTTGTCGTCGCGGATCATTCTTCCCAGGCCTCGGCCGCCATGGCGTCGAAACGGCTCTCGCTGCGCGGGCTCTGCTGTTCGATGGCGCGCCTGAGCCAGGCGCTCGGACCATCGCGCAGCTCTCGCTTGAGGGCATGTAGCAGGCTGCTGACCAAGGTCTCGGGGGGCACCTTGATCGGCTGGATGCCTTGCGCGCGCAGCTTGCCGATGGCCGAGGCGCCGATCGCCTGGCAATACACCGCGATGCAGCCAGAGAGGGCCTCGATCTTGGCGCCGAGCTTGTCTTCGTTGCCATCCATGTCGAGACGGCCGAACTGGGCGACCTCGAGTAGCTCGTAGCCGCTGGGTGATACGCGGTAGATCGCGAAGCCCTCGGCGGCGCCGAAGTGTTGATTGACGCGTTTGCGGTCGGTGCTGGCGAAGGCGACCTTGATCGCGGTCGCGTCGGTGTCGTCGTTACCGACGAGCTTGAGCTGGCGTTTCATGGTCATGGTGTTGGCTTGCGTTCGGGTCCTGTGAGGAACGGTCACGCCAAGCAGTACGGGCTTCGCGCAGGCTGCAACGCTGTTGACTGCTTGCTTTGTCGGCGTGCGTTGGGCATGTCATAGGCCAACGCCGCGCCGATCCCAGGATCAACCGACCCGCCGTGGAGTTCAGCCTCTGGCCACTGTTTTAGGCGAGAGCGATAGGGAGCGATCTCGCCCTTGTGCAGGCCGAGCATGAGGTTGGCGAGATCGAACAGGGTTTGGCGGGTGCCCTGATAGCCGATCCATTGCCGCTGCCAGCCGCCGACATGGTCGAACTGCGGGAAGCCGGCGCGCAGCAGCGGGATGCCGAGGCGCTCCGCGGTATGCGTGCCATGACTATTGGTGATCAGCACCTCGGCGCCGTTGGCGCGGGCGAGCTGCTCGAGGTCTTCCAGATCGCCGATCTTGACCTGTGGGGCGGCGACCTCGGTGAGGCTCGGTGAGTTGGTTGGGGCGACGGCCGCGATGGTCTCGGCACCCATGCTGGCGAGCAGCTGCGAGAAGGCGACCAGCAGGTCGGCATCGGCGGCGAGCGCGAACCGGCCCTGGCCGATCGAGAAGTGGGCATCGAGCATCGCGTCTTGCAGCTGCGAGCGCTGGCGCTCGATGCGCTCGGGCACCGGCTCGGCGCTGATCTCGGCGAGGGTGCTGATGAACCGATCCATCGCCTCCAGCCCCATCAGATGTGGGAAGCGATGGTCCGGAACCCCGGTGCGCTCGGCGAGCAGATCGGCGGCGCCGGTCATCGAGCGGCCGATCACCAACGTCGCCGCCGCATCGCCGAGGGTCGACAGCTCATCAAGCGGGGTGCCGCCGATGGTCAGGGCGTTGTAGTCGTTATCGACGAGATGGCCGTCGAGAGAGTCGGCCAGATCGGGCAGCATTAATGGGCGCAGCCGGAAACGCTCGAGCAGATCCTTGAGATGCTCGAG
>CAZEZH010000031.1:0-27761 GCA_964516305.1 uncultured Halochromatium sp.
GCGACGAAGCTCGGCTGTACGATCCGCCGCTTGTGGTGGCGCTTCTTCGGCCAGGGGTCGGGGAAGAACAGCTGCACCCGGTCTAGGCTGGCAGCGGGCAGGCCGGTCTCGAGCAGGGCCGTCGCATCGGCGCGCAGCACGCGCACATTGGTCAGCCCCTCCTGCTCGAGCAAGAGCAGCAGATGGCCAACGCCGGGTCGGTGGACTTCGAGGCCGATGAAGTTGCGCTCCGGTGCCGCCGCGGCCATGGTCGCCAGCGATTCGCCGTTGCCAAAGCCGATCTCGAGCGTGATGGGACGCGGCTGGCTGAGATCGGCCTGGGCGCCGGCAAACAGCGCCTGCGGATCGAGCGTCTCGCCTGGCTGCCAGTCGACGCCGAAGCGCGGCCAGAGCTCGCGAAAGGCGCGCTCCTGGCCGGCCGTCAGCCGCCCCTCGCGTAGCACGAAGCTGCGAATTGGGCGTGGTATCCGCTCGCGCGCTTCGGCAATCGCTGGGCCAGCAGCTATAGCGGCACCTGGGCTAGCAGATGCACCGGCAACTGGACCGGTATCTGGATCAGCGCCTAGGCCGGCCGCTGGTTTGGCGGTATCTCGGGCTGAGCCGGCGGCTAGATCAGTAGGTTTGACTGTTGAGTCAGGCGCTGGCTCGGCAGCATTGCCCGTGTCTCGATTGCTGAGTTTTATGGCCTTGTTCATCGCGTTATGTTTGCTGTATCAGGCAGCCACTAGAGTGGTGGCCGCTTGAGCCGCTGCTCCAACACGCGACCGCAGGCCCTGCGGGCGACCTGCGTCGCGCTTTGTGTGGCGTTTCTGGTAGCTTTGTCCATATCTTTTCAGTGACCAGCGTTCTGCTAGAGCAAACGTCGGTAGCTGAAATCCTGATCAAGGTCTCAGGAGGTACGATGTCGAGTACATTGGAAAAACTCAAATGCCTCGAAGCCTATGTCGCGAACGATAGCATGGTTGCGGACCCGGTATTCGATAAGACGCTGACCAAGCTGCTTGAGCGTGAGCATGCGCGGATGCAACATCTCATTGATCGATTGCAACAGGATATTAACCAATTTGAACAGGCCTATCAGCTGACTTCGCCGGAGTTTTATGTGCGTTACAATCGGGGCGAGATGGGTGATGAGATCGATTTCATTGAGTGGGCTGCAACACTCGAAATGCTTGAAAATGCACAAAAGCGTGTGACCTTGTTGGGCGCTGGGTAATGAATCCCAGACTCGCGGATTATTTTGATGCCGTAGAAGCTCGTTTGATAGAAAGCCCAGCAATCCATTCTTATGCTGTGGTCCGTCGTGAAGTCTCTTGGGCTGCTGGGAAACTGCGCGTCAAAGCAATATTGGATAACGATGACACATTGGAATTGTTTTTGTTTATGATCGACACCGATGCTCAGGTATGGCAGTCCAAATACAGTTTTCATTGGCAGGATGCCCAAGGATGCCTGATGAAACGTTGGGACAACGCACCGCATCATCCTAGACTCGACAATGCTCCGCATCATGTGCATGTCAATCAGGGTCAGGTTGAATCTATGCCCTTGGTGCCAGATGTGTTTTTCGTGATCGACCAAATTGAAGCGGCTATCAACTAGCGAGCGTGCCACGAGCAGGTTCCACCGCCGTCTTACCTGGAGAGCGCAATGATGTCCAATCTTGCTGTGTCGTCATTTATCACTGTCGACGATTATCTGGCCGGCGAGGCCGAGTCGCCGATCAAGCACGAGTACGTCGACGGCGAGGTCTTTGCGATGGGTGGCGCCTCTGATGCGCATGTCACCATCGCGGGCAACATCTTCAGCCTCCTGCGCGCCCATCTGCGCGGCGGTCCCTGCCGGGTCTACATCACCGCCATGAAACTCCAAGTGGAGCGGGCCAACGCCTTCTTCTACCCCGATGTCTTCGTCACCTGCGCGGCGGCGGATGCGCCCGAGCCGTTGATCAAACGCTCGCCGAGCGTGGTCATCGAAATCCTGTCCAAGTCGACCGAGGGTTACGATCGCGGCGAAAAGTTTGCCCGCTACCGGCTGCTCGATAGCCTGCAGGACTATGTGCTGATCGATTCACGCCGGCGGGTGATCGATGTCTTTCGTCGTCACGCCAAGGGCTGGATGCTGCAGCCGCTGGCCGAGGATGGCCGGCTGGAGCTGCCGACGCTCGATTTCGGCTGCTCGATGGACGAGATCTACGAGGATGTGACCCTAGAGCCGGTGATCGACGAGCCAGACGGCGAGCCGATCACCAAGGTGGTCTGATGCTCGCCTACCCAGGCTCTGCAGGAGCAGGCCTAACAATCATGGCGCGACGCTACCCTGGACAAGGAATCGCGCGAGATTCAGGTTAACGAGGGATCTGATCAAGAACGCCTCGGAGTCCTCGAAGCCTCAGAAAAAGGTCCCCTCGATTGGCGATGAAGCCGAGGCAAAGCGCTTTGCCGGCATGCGCCCGGCCAAGAAGGCCTCGCGCCCGGCCTCGATGCCCTTGCGCATCGCGCTGGCCATCAATACCGGGTCTTTGGCGGCGGCAATCGCGGTGTTCATCAGCACGCCATCGCAGCCCAGCTCCATCGCCACGGCGGCGTCTGAGGCCGTGCCGACACCGGCATCGACCAGGATCGGAACCTTGGCGTTTTCGACGATGGTGAGGATGTTCAGCCGATTGCGAATGCCCAGCCCGGAGCCGATCGGCGCCGCTAGCGGCATCACCACGCAGCAGCCGATCTCTTCCAACTGCTTGGCGACGATTGGGTCGTCGTTGGTGTAGACCATCACATCGAAGCCATCAGCGACCAGGATTTTGGCGGCCTCGACGGTCTGCAGTACATCCGGGAACAGCGTCTTCTGGTCGCCGAGCACCTCAAGCTTGACCAGCTTGTGGCCATCGAGCAGCTCGCGTGCGAGGCGGCAGGTGCGCACCGCGCTGTCGACGTCGTAACAGCCGGCGGTGTTGGGCAGGATGGTGTACCGATCCGGTGGGAGTACATCGAGGACATTGGGCTCATCGGCGTTCTGGCCGATGTTGGTTCGGCGCACGGCGATGGTGACGATCTGAGCGCCACTGGCCTCGATCGCTCGCGCGGTCTCGTCCATGTCCTTGTACTTGCCGGTGCCGACGAGGAGGCGTGAGTGGTACTCGCGGCCGGCGATGGAGAAGCTGTCTGTCGATGAAGTCGATGCGGTCATTGGGAGGTTTGGGTCCAAAACTGGGTAATGGGTTGGTCTAAAGACGTGCTCAGGTGCTTGCGAGTTGCTGAGCATCAATGTTCAGGTTGCCGCTGCTGGGCTCAGGATGCTGCTGCTGGCGGCTGCTCGCCGATCGTGGCGACGAGTCGTGCCGATGGCTGGATCGATGACAAGGCCGGTAACAACTCCGATGATCGGGCGGCGAGGGCTGATCAAGGATCTGACGAAGGTCGATCCAGTTGGTTCATCGGCAGCTCAGCCGCCACCAACGGCATGGATAATCTCCACTGAATCTCCCGACTTGAGCTCATGCTTGCTGAAACGGCTGCGCGGCACCAGCTCGCGGTTGACCTCAACGGCTAGCCGACGGTCAGTCAGGCCAAGGTGCTCGATCAAATCGGACATGTGCATCGCGTCCGGGACGGTCTTTGGGTTGCCATTGACCTGGATTTGCATCCTCAGATAACTCCTGATGGCGAAAAACAGTGATGATGACGGCGACTATACCGCGCGATATCCGGATTGGTGGACCGGGAGCATTTTCACTAGACTCGAGCGCCGACGAAAACCAAAACGAGATCCAACGGGGAGGCAATGCCAGTGACTCAATGGTCAGAGGACCTGATCTCCGTTGAGCGCGCCTGTACGCTCGACGGGCTTTTTCATCAACGCCTGCACCGGTCTCCCGACCGCACGGCCTATCAATGGTTCGATCGCGCCACCGACCGCTGGCAGAGCATCAGCTGGGGCGAGACCGCGGATCAGATCGCGCGTTGGCGAGCGGCGCTGAGCAGCGAGGCGCTGAGCCCCGGTGATCGGGTCGCGGTGCTGCTGCGCAACTGCCCGGAGTGGGTCATCTTCGACCAGGCCGCGCTGTCGCTTGGGCTGGTCACGGTCCCGCTCTACACCGACGATCGTGCCGACAATGCAGCCCATATCCTACAAGACGCCGATTGTAAGGTGCTGCTGATCCAGGACGCCAGCCGTTGGAAGCGCCTGGCCCCGGCAATTGGTGAGGCGCTATACCCAGAGCGGGTGGTGATCCTTGAGGATAGCGACCAGTCGCGTCGCGTGGCCACCTATGATGAGCGTGTGCTGATTGCCGCGAGCTGGCTGCCGGAGCGCGGCGAGCCCTGGAAGCAACGGGCTGCCGATCCGCATTCGCTCGCGACCATCGTCTACACCTCCGGCACCACCGGCCGTCCAAAGGGTGTAATGCTAAGCCATTTCAATATCTTGGCCAATGCTCATGCCAGCGTGACCATGCTGGATGTCTACCAGGAAGACATCTTCCTGTCGTTTCTGCCGCTATCGCACATGCTCGAGCGCATGGGTAGCTACTATTTGCCGATGATGACCGGCTCCAGCGTCGCCTACGCGCGCTCGATCAACCAGCTTGCTGACGATCTGCAGACCATTCGGCCAAGCGTGATTATTGCTGTGCCGCGCGTGTTTGAGCGGGTCTATCAGCGCATCCAGGATCAGCTCCAGGGCCGCCCCAAACTGTTGCGGCAGCTGTTCAAGCTCGCGGTGCGGGTGGGTTGGATGGATTTTGAGCGCCGCCAAGGGCGCCGTGGCTGGCATCCGCTGCTGCTGTTCTGGCCCTGGCTGCGGCGCAAGGTGGCGCAGCCCGTTTTGGATCGGCTCGGCGGTCGGCTGCGGGCCGCGGTGAGTGGTGGCGCGGCGATGCCGTTCGAGGTCGCGCGCCTGTTCATCGGTTTGGAACTGCCGCTGGTGCAGGGCTATGGGCTTACCGAGACCAGCCCGGTGATCGCGGTGAATCCGCTCGAGGATAACCGGCCTGACAGCGTCGGCATCCCGCTGCGCGGCATCCAGGTGCGCATCGGTGCCGATGATGAGTTGCAGGTGAAGGGGCCCTGCAACATGCTCGGCTACTGGAACAATCATGTCGCAACCGCGCGCATGTTCACCTCCGATAGCTGGCTGCGAACCGGTGATCAGGCACGGATCGAGGATCGCCATGTCTTCATCACAGGTCGCATCAAGGATATCCTGGTGCTCTCGAACGGCGAGAAGGTGCCGCCTGGGGATATGGAGATGACCATCGGTCTGGACCCTCTGTTCGACCAAGTACTGGTTCTGGGCGAGGGGCGTTCGTTCTTGACCGCGTTGCTCGTGATAAACAATGACCTCTGGCCAGGGCTGGCGGGCGACTATGGTCTCGAGTCAGACCAGCCGAAAAGCCTCTCGCATCCGCCCCTGCTGCGCGACATGCTCATGCGCATCCGCGGCGCGCTCGCCGACTTCCCCGGCTACGCCAAGGTGCGCCGGGTGACGCTGACGCTAGAGCCCTGGTCGATCGAGAACGGGATGTTGACGCCGACGATGAAGGTTAAGCGTAACCAGGTGCTGACACATTACAAGGACGCCGTCGAGCAGATGTATTCGGAGCATCTCTGATGTCGGTGCAGCGCGTGCAGCATCGTTCAATTGCTCAGCGGCGGTGCCTAGCGTCGCGACCAGATCGGTCAAGATTATCGCGACGGCCTGGTTGGAGGGCGCAGAGCACCGTTGCAGTCCCTGGGCGTCGGCTCTACAATCAAACGATCGAGCGGGCGTAGTTCAATGGTAGAACAGGAGCTTCCCAAGCTTCTAATGTGGGTTCGATTCCCATCGCCCGCTCCACTCCACTCCGACTATGCAGCAACTCTATCAGGCCGCCGACCGCATCGAGGCACAGCTGCTGTGTGACCTGCTCGGCCGGCACCGAATCGACGTCCAGGTCCTTGGCGACTATCTCTCTGGTGCCGCCGGCGAGCTACCGGCCGATATCTACCCCAGCGTCTGGGTGATCGAAGATCGCGATCTGCCACGTGCTCAAGCGCTGCTCAAGGACTGGCTAGCCGACAATCAGGCGCGGGCAGCGGCAAGCTCCTGGGTCTGCCGTGGATGCGGCGAACTCGTCGATGGCAGCTTCGATCTCTGCTGGCGTTGCGGCAAGGAACATTGAAGGACGCTTTTTGATGCCAAATTGGCTCAAGCTCACTGCAGGGCTCCTGCTCACGCTGTTAGTGGTGGCTCTTGGCGCTGCCGCATTCGCCCCGCTGCTGATCAATAAGCAGCAGATTCTGAGCGACCTGGAGGCCGATATCAGCCTCTCTCTCGGTCGGCCGACCCAGATCGAGTCGATTGGGTTGCTGCAGCTGTTGCCGATTCCGCGGCTTCGCCTTGAGGGGGTGCGGGTTGCTGAAAGCGCTGCCGTTGATGCCCCGACCTTGGCGACCGTCGATGCCCTGCAGTTGGATGCCGCCATCTGGCCGTTGGTCACGGGGCGTTTGGTGCTCGCTGAGGTGCTGATTGAGCGGCCGAGGGTCAGCTTGCCCCTGGCGCCGACCCCATCGGCTGCAGTTCCAGCTGCAGCCGCATCTGCACCTACACGGGCACGCAAACGCGCACCTGGGGCCACAAGCCGAGTTCGTCCTAGTGGGGCAAGCTACTCTAGCCTCTTGGTGGTGGATAGATCCCAGCCTTCGGTCCCTGGTCCGAGCACCGATTCGGCGTCTGATGCGAGAGCGACACAGTCGGCGCAGCCATTGGCAGCGAACGACCAGTCCGCGGCTGAGCCTGAAGCCGAAGCCGAAGCCGAAGCGGGTGCCACTCCGCCTGCATCAATAGCCTATCCACCCACGCTGCCTCCGATCCGGCGGCTGATGATTCGTGATGGCGAGCTGTCCGGGTCGGCGCAGCCCGCTGGTCCTAGCTCAGCATTCAGCCTGGGTGCGCTGAACCTGACTGCAGGTCCGATCGCCCCCGGACGCAACGGTCGTCTGGATGCGACTTTCAGAGCAGGTATCTATACCTCCAGCCCTGATCAGTCAGGTTTCGCGCTGCCAGGCCTGGCCGAGGCCGAGATCAGCCTTGCAGATCCGCTCACCGAGGTTGCACTGCGGCCGTTGCGCCTGCGTCTTGACAGCAGTGCCGGCGGTCAAAGGCCACCGATCGAGATCGATGTAGAGGTCCTGATCGACCTCATGACCGGTCGGGTGGCGATCGATCCCCTCGAGCTGATCGCCGATCGGCTGCGGCTCATCGGTGCGGCTCAGCTGTTCCCGACGCCCGCAGGGCTGGGCATCGACAGCCAGCTGCAGGTGCCCGCTTTCGACCTGCGCACCTGGTTGAGCGAGCAAGCGTCACTGACCCTGCCCGGCGACGCGGCCAGTCTGAGACGGCTTGGCGGTCAGCTCGATCTCCAGCTCCGTGGTCCTGTGATGGCGATCGATAACGCATCCATGACCGTCGATCAAACACGGGTGAATGCGGTGGCGCGTCTGCGGTTGCCGCCGCCGTCACCGTCGCAGAATCCCTCAGCGCCGGTCGCCGGCCAACTGGCGTTGGCGCTCGATCGGCTCGTCCTCGATCCCTATCTGCCGGGCGCAGAGACTGTTGCTGCGCCAACGGTGTCAAGCAATGCCGTATCCATGATGCCGCCGGTTTTACCGCCATTGCCGCCATTGCCGCAGCAGCCAGAGATCAGCCCGCCCGCTCAGGGTCTGCACCTGCAGCTGGCCGCCGGCGAGCTGCGGCTGGGTGGGCTTGGTTTCAGCTCGGTAGAGCTTGGTGGACAACTGCTGCAGGAAGCGCTCGAGCTGGACTCGACTGCCGAGTTCTACGGCGGTTGGCTCGAGACGCGGTTCGCTGCCACTCAGCTGCATGCCAGCATTGGCGGTGCAGGGCCAGATCTGCGCCTCGAGGCGACCGCTGGCGACGTTGATGTGGCGGTCCTGCTTGCCGACCTGCCGCTCGGCGCGGGCAAACAGCCACCGATCACCGGCCTCGGTGAGATCGATCTGAACCTCGATGCGCGTGGTGCCGATCCGGCCTCGATCATCCCGTCGCTGGGCGGTGAAGCCGCCTTCGCAGTGCGCGATGGTGCCGTCACCATGGTCGATCTTGGGCAGTTGATCACCGGCACCATCGGCGCGATTGGGGTCTCGCCCGAGGATGCCGAGAATCTGACCCGGTTCAGTGCGCTCAGCCTGTCCGCCCAGGGGACGGAGGGCCAGTTCAGCAGTGAGGACATCCAGCTGCGCTCGAACCTGCTCAATATCGACGGCAGCGGTCAGCTGGACCTGACAACGCAGCAGATTGCGCTCGACCTGCAGGCGGTGATGACCAAGCCGCCCAAAGGCCAAGGCCGCGGCATCAAGGAATTGGAAGGCATCCCGATCCCGATTAGCGCCGCAGGCCCTTGGGCTGATCCGCGTTGGGAGGTCGATATCAGGGCCGCACTCGATGCGGCCGCCCAACGCGCGCTGCGGGAAGACAACGGCCTGTTTGACGAGATCGAAGAACGCACCGGTATCAAGGGACTCGGCGACGGCCTGCGCCAGATCCTGCCGGGGCTGCTCGGGCGATGAGCCAGGAAGACACCAGGCCGCAAGCATCAGGAACGCTGCCTAAGGCCGAGCCAAAGCCCAGGAACTCGACACCAATAGCTCCAGTGCGTCGCCCTAACACTCAGCAAGTAGGGATGCCGGCGTTGAGCACCACGACTGCGGAAGACTTCGGCCATTGCCTGCTCGCTTGGTTCGACCACCATGGTCGCCACGATCTGCCCTGGCAGCGCGATGCGACGCCTTATCGTGTCTGGGTCTCGGAGATCATGCTGCAGCAGACCCAGGTCGCCGTCGTGGTGCCCTACTTCGAGCGCTTCATGGCACGCTTCCCGGATCTGGCATCGCTGGCTGCCGCCGACCAGGATGAGGTGCTACACCTCTGGTCCGGCCTCGGCTACTACGCGCGGGCTCGTAACCTGCACCGCGCGGTGCAGATCATCGTTAGCGAGCACCAAGGGCGCTTTCCAGAGCAGGCCGAGGTGCTTGAGACCTTGCCCGGCATCGGCCGCTCGACCGCTGCCGCCATCCTGTCGCTCGCGCTCGGGCAGCATCATCCGATCCTCGATGGCAACTGCAAACGGGTCTTGGCGCGCTGCTTCGCGATTCCCGGCTGGCCAGGCAGCAGCGCCGTGTTGGCGCAGCTCTGGACGCTGGCCGAGGCGATCACACCTGTGCATCGGGTCACGGCCTTCAATCAGGCGATGATGGATCTGGGCGCGACGCTCTGTAAGCGCAGCAGGCCGACCTGCTCGGTCTGCCCCTTGGCCCATTGCTGTCAGGCCCTGGCGCAGGAGCGTGTTCAGGACTATCCAGCACCAAAGCCACGCAAGCAGGCGCCGTTGCGCACCGCGCAACTGCTCCTGATCCAAGATCAGCAAGGGCAGCTCTTGTTACAGCGCCGACCGCCGGCCGGGATCTGGGGTGGGCTTTGGACGCTACCGGAGCTTGGTGTTGATGCTGACGCAGAGGATTGGTGCCGTTCGCGGCTGCAGGCATCGGTGCTGCGACTTGAAATGCTGCCGCCGCGCCGACATACCTTCAGCCACTTCCAGTTCGACATGCGCCCAATTCTGCTGCAGCTGGCATCGCCACCGGCGCGCATTAGCGACGAGCCTGATGCGCTCTGGGTCGATCCGGCCCGGCCCGGGGCCCTTGGGCTGCCGGCGCCGATACGGCAGATGCTCACTGAGCTGGCTCAACGAGCTGGGAGCGAATAGGCCTCGCGCAGCCGCCGAGGCTGACCGCGAAAGCAAACTAAGCGAAAGCAAACGACAGGAGTAGTCCGATGAGCCGTATGGTCAACTGTGTGAAGCTCGGCCGCGAGGCCGAAGGTCTGGACCGGCCGCCGTATCCCGGCGACCTTGGCAAGCGCATCTTCGAGCATGTCTCCAAGCCGGCCTGGGCCGACTGGCTCAAGCATCAGACCATGCTCATCAACGAGAATCGTCTGAGTCCGATGGACCCCAAGGCCCGCAAGTTTCTTGAGGAGCAGCTGGAGAAGTACTTCTTTGGCGAAGGCGCTGAGATGCCTGAAGGCTATGTACCGCCGAAGCAGTAGCGCGGATGCCTCAGGTGAAGACCACGGTCTTGTCGCCATGCAGCAGCACCCGGTCTTCGAGGTGATAGCGCAGGCCGCGCGCTAGCACCGTTTTCTCCACATCTTTACCGAGCCGGACCATATCGTCGACCGTGTTGTGATGACCGACCCTGACCACGTCCTGCTCGATGATCGGTCCGGCATCCAGCTCGCTGGTCACGTAATGGCAGGTCGCGCCGATCAGCTTGACCCCGCGCGCTGAGGCCTGATGATATGGACGGGCACCGACGAACGAGGGCAGGAAGCTGTGATGGATGTTGATGATCCGGCCAGGATAACGCTCGCACAGATCGGGCGGCAGGATCTGCATGTAGCGCGCTAAGACCACCAGATCCGCGCCGGCGGCCTGGATAGTGCTATTCACGCCGGTAAAGTGCCCAGCCTTGTCGGTGGGATCAACGGGCAAATACTGGTAGTCGATCCCATGCCAGCGCACGTAGTCGCCCAGGTCCGGGTGATTGGAGACCACGCATGGGATGTCGAAGGCCAGCTCACCGCTGCGCCAGCGGTAGAGCAGGTCCGACAGACAGTGCGCCTGCTTGCTGGCCATCAGCACCACCCGGCGGTTGATGCCGGTATCCGTTAGATACCAGTTCATCGCAAAGCGTGTCGCGATCGGCTCGAACAGTGCCCGGAAATGATCCTCGCCAAATGGCAGCGATGCGGCCCGGACCACGTAGCGCATAAAGAACCACTGGCTCTCAGGGTCCGAGTAGTGATGCGCCTCGGTGATCCAGCCGCCATGCTGGGCGATGAAATCGCTCACCGCGGCGACGATGCCGACCTGGTCAGGGCAAGAGACGATGAGTCGGTAAGAGCGCTCCATGGGCAAGCCTTGTTTCGGGATTGATGACGGGGCGAAAATCCTAGCCTTAAGATCAGTTGTTGGCCACCGCTGCGTTCTTGTTGGTGAAGGTACCGATGGGCCTGTTCAGGCCGAACGTATCGGCTCTGGGCAGCAGATGGTAGAAGGCAAGATCGCGTGTGATCTCCGGAGCCTCGCAGCTCTGGGGGCTGCTGAGCTCGGGCTGGAGCGGAGATTGGGGGCCGGAAGGCGGCAGGAAGATGTCGAGACCCATTGGCGGGAGGCCGAGCATCGCGGTTGTCACCGGGTCTAGTAGACCGTCGGTTGGGCGTAAGCCGTTTCGCAGCTGAAACTGGTTGAGCGCGGCTTGGGTCAGCTTGCCAGCGATGCCGTCGAAGTGCTCTGGCTGGGTCCGTTTACGGGCATGGGTTTGGGTCTGCAGGCCTGCTTCGGCAAGCGCCTTCTGCAGTGTTGCGATCTGCGGTCTCGAGGCCTGTTGGTGGCTCTTCAGTAGGCGATTGATGCCCATGAGGTCTAGACCCTGCTGCATCGCGGCGAGCTGAGCGGTCTGGAACGCCGCGTAGCGGGCGATGCGCTGATCATAGATCTCGAGCGCGACACGATCGCTCGGCATGAGTTTGTTGGCCAGTGCGGGATCATCGGGCGCGTGCTTGCCGACGAGTTCACGGAAGGCCTGCAGCGCCTCGCTAAGCTCGGGGCTTTCGTTGTTCGCGGCTTCCAAGTTGGGCGATAACAGGCCCAGGTGCTGAAGTGCCTGGAGGGCGGCTGGCGGCAGCGTCGACAAGGGTTTGTCTTCCCCGAGTCGAATCAGCTCGGCTAGACGCTCTTTGTAGGCCTGTGTCTCAGCGGCATCCAGTGGTCCGGTGATCAGCTGAGCTGGCAGCGGCAAGCTGTCAGCCATGTCAAGGTCGATCAGCGTATGGCGAAACTCGACCGTCTCAGTGATTGGTTTGTTATCGAGCGTCCAGCCTGGCATATCGCCACCGTTCAGCTGAAAGCCTACGCCATACTTGGCGCGTACCATCGCCGGCTGTCGCTTGGCCTGGACCCGTGCCGAGAGCGCGTTTAGGAATTCCGCCCAAGTGTAGGGGCTGGTCTTGGTGCTGGCATCTCGATAAAACATGCCTGGGTTGCCCGTCACGACTGGTGAGTTGGCCGGTAACCCTGACCGGGATGAGGCCTGGGGCGAGTTACCGACATCTGCGCTGGACCAGATGGCGGGGCGAGACAGGGAGCCGGCTGACGACCGATAGGCGGTGGCGCCATGCCGAGTGCGCGCTTCGCCGAGCCTCTGCCGCGGCGAACCCAAGCTGGAGCGGTGTCTCGGGGTGATTCGCGTTGGCGCGGCAACGCGCGTCTGCCTGGTGCCCGAGGAATAGGACAGCCTGGGACTCTGGGTGCGGCCCGGCAGACGGATGGCTTGGCGTCCTCCTGCAGCGGCTTGGCCTTGCCGCGTGGCCAGCATCGGTTGAGCATTGTGCTGTGAGGTTGCAACGCTCAGGCTATGGCGCGCCTCACCTCGCGCTAGCGCCAGGATTTCTCGGCCCCGTTGTTCTCCGAGAAAGTGGAAGAGGTAGTCCTCTTCTGGCGTCTTGGCGCCGGTGTCGACGCTTAGGTAATGCTTGGCGAAGGCCAGCACCGTGAAGTTGTGCCTCAAGAGTTGCAGTTGCTCATCTTCGGCATCGCGCGTGCCAGCGATCGCCTCCTCGATGATTGTGCGTACCTGCTGATCGCTGAACGGTCCGGCACCGAGGTCCATCTGTTCGCGATGCAGGGACTCATCAGCTGAGCTTGTCGCCAGGATGTCTGCACCGTAGCGCTTGATGATGCGATAGAACGTGGAGGGGATAAACTGCCAGACGCCGGTTGCTGATCCCAATCTGCCTTCCCCGATCGTCGGTCTGACGAAGTCGTTCCAGGTTCGCGCACTTTCGAATTCACCGGTTGCCAGGGCCAGCCCTAAGCTCGATTCCGTGCGCTGTGCCACCTCTAGCAAGATGAGCATCTGACGAGGTGAGATGTCTTGGGTTGGATCGTAGTTGCGCGCCTCAAGGTCCGCCTTGGCGCGATAGTCGGCAAGTACTTGCGCCCTAGGCTCTTGGCCGATGGCATCGCGGCTCACAGTGGCCAAGCTGGTGGTCGCTGAGGCAGGCACCAGACTGCCGACAAATAATCCCGCGGCGAGACAAGACCGCAGATGACTCGGGCTGTGCTTTGGTCGCATGATCACCCCGCAACTCTTCGATAAAACGGCTTCGAGCGTCAAGCCTAGCACCAAGAGCGCCGAGCGTGACGGTGTCCGGCTCGTCAGCGCCCTGTCACCGGCCCGCTAGGGCCCTACAGCATCTAGTGTTCCATGGTGGTCAAACACTTCAGCTTGCTACTGGAGTGCTCTGGAGCAGATCAAGGGCCCTGGCTTAAATCAGGCTCTGGTGCTAGGCCCGTTTGAAGGGTTCGCTCGAAGGCCTCAGCCGGGAAGCCCTTATCGGAAAACTCCGCCAGCCACTGCTGGATGAGTGCTTCCGATGGTTGCGGATCGCGCGCCAGCACCCAGCCGCGGCGCCTCGACGGTTGTCCGACCAAGGCGTATTCGTAGTCTTGACCGAGGCCGATGACCCAATAATGGTCCCAGAGCACATGCACGCCGTAGAGCATCCGGAAGCTGATCTCGAAGCGGCTGTTGCTGGAAAGGTCAACCACACGAGCGATGGCCTTTGCGGTACCGATGCCGCCATCGCCGTGGGTGCAGTGGTTGGTGACGTAGACCATGCCATCTTCGCCCAGCCGATAGTTGGCTTGCACATCTTGGGTGCAGCGGCGCTGGGTGAAGTAGGGTAGCCGCGCAATCTCGTACCAGCGTCCCATGTAGCGTTGCAGATCCAAAAACGGCACCGTGCTTGGTGCTGTTAGATGCACCCTGGGCTTGCGCAAGCGGGTGCTGACGGTGACCTGGGCGTCGACGTCATCGTGCTGCCGGCCGCCTGGTGGGGCGGTGTAGATCTCCTCGGCCCAGTCGGAGAGTCCAGGCGCGATCTTGGTTGTGCTCTTGGGCGAGCTTTTGGCCGAGCTGCGGTGGGGGCTATCGGCAAGCTCAGGATCATTGCTGTGATCGGTCGTCGCTGCCTTAGGCGAGCGGCGACGCGTGCGGCGGCCATCGGCCAGGCCGCTGCGGAGCTTCGGTGGCGGACGATCCGTCATGCTCGAGTCCTTGCGGAGCGACTGGTTCGGTTTGGGTAAGTTCGAGAAGACATCATGCAGAAAAAGACGCTGCTGCCCAGGTCAGATTGACGGTTGAAGGGGGGTGGTCCGGCTTTAGCAGTAGCTTTAGCGGATGCTTGTGCAAAGGTTAGGCCGAAAAGCCCCTACAGCAACCGTTGGAAGACGAAAGAGACGGGATTCTACCTAGCCGCCGGCTCGTTGGCCTTGTTTGTGCGCTGTCGAGCGCGATTGATTTGCGATTTTGAGATCAAGCGCATGGCGATGCGAGTGCTGTCGCAGGCATAATTCAGAGTTTCGAGTCGAGGGTGCGCTTCAGCCCGCACCACAGAAGAGCATGCGTTACGAAACAGACGATCTTCGCATTCGCGCGATCAAAGAAGTCATCGCGCCGAAAGACCTGCACGCCCAGGTTGCTATCACCGACGCGGCGGCAACGACGGTGTACGAGACCCGTACGGCCATCCAGCGCATCCTGCATGGGGAGGACGATCGGCTTTTGGTCGTCGTTGGTCCCTGCTCAGTGCATGACCCAGCAGCTGCGCTCGACTATGCCCAACAGTTACGCGATCTGCGCGAGCAGGTCAGCGACCAGCTTCTGATTGTGATGCGTGTCTATTTCGAGAAGCCTCGCACCACGGTTGGATGGAAGGGTCTGATCAATGACCCGAACCTAGACAACAGCTTCGAGATCAATCAGGGTTTGGGACTGGCGCGGCAACTGCTGATCGACCTCAACGATGGGGGTGTCCCGGCTGGCACCGAGTTTCTCGATCTGATCAGCCCGCAGTACATTGCCGACCTCGTGAGTTGGGGCGCTATCGGCGCGCGCACCACCGAGAGCCAAGGCCATCGAGAGCTGGCCTCAGGGCTCTCCTGTCCGGTGGGCTTCAAGAACGCGACAGACGGCAGCGTTAAGGTCGCCATCGACGCGATCCATGCGGCGGCAAGGCCGCATGTCTTCATGTCCCTGACCAAAGACGGAAATTCGGCGATCTTTAGCACCACCGGCAATGAGGATACCCACATCATCCTGCGCGGCGGTAGTCGGCCGAATTACGACACTGAAAGCGTTGATATCGCCGCCACTGCGATCCAGGACTCGGGACTGGTGCCTAAGATCATGATCGACTTTAGTCACGCCAACAGTCGCAAGCAGCCGGACAAGCAAGCGCGAGTCGCCGAGGATGTCGCCGGGCAGATCGCGCGCGGTGAAGCGCGCATCTGTGGCGCGATGATCGAGAGCAACCTCATCGGTGGGCGGCAAAATCTCACCGCTGCTGGCGAGCTCGTCTATGGCCAGAGCATTACCGATGCCTGCATCTCCTGGGAGCACACCGCGCCAATGCTGATGCAGCTGGCCGAGGCGACCGAGCAGCGCCGGGCGCGCCGCTGAGGTCTGGCTCTAGATCTGGATCTGGATCGTCTACTTTTCGTCGAAGCCCGCTAGGCGGTACCAGCGGCGGGCCTCGTCCATATCCTTCTCGACGCCACGCCCCTCCTCATACATCATCGCCAAGGTCGTCTGTGAGCCCGCGAGTCCCTGCGCAGCCGCCTTCTTGAACCAGGCGACTGCCTTGTTCGCATCTTTGTCGATGCACTCGCCCTCCATGTACATAAAGCCCAGTCCATGCTGGGCCACGCCAAGCCCGGCCTCGGCGGCGGCGCGCATGTACTTGTAGGCCTGCAGGGGGTTCTCGAGCATGCCGAGCCCATTCTGCGCCATGATCGCGACGCGATACTGTGCTTCGGGATCGCCGGCCTCGGCGAGTGGACCCAGCAGGCCAACGGCGCGCGAGAACTGTTTGGACTCGAATGCGGCGATACCGCTGCTGAGGTCCATATCTTGGTTGCTGATCTGTTCGGACATTGGGTTTTCTCGAAGGTTGTAGAGGTTAGGTATTGCGCTCGACTAGCCGCCTAGCGGCAGTGCAACGCGTACTTGCCATTGCTGGAGCAGATTCTCGCTTGCGGCACCGAGGGCGACTCGCTTGGCGAGTGTCAGCGATGATTCTGGCTCTGTGCTTCCGGGTGCGAACAATCGGGTTGCGGCGCCGGCTTCTGTGGCGATCAGGCGCCCGGCGGCGTGATCCCACAGGCCTTGGCCGCCATGCAGATAGAGCTGAAAGCGCCCAGCACCAAGCCAGCACCACTCGAGAGCGACGGCGCCCAGGTTGCGCTGAGAGCGGAACGAATCGGCACCGAATAGCCCGGCGACCCGGTTTTTTGGTAACCGCTTGAAGTCGATCGCGGCCAGGCAGTCGCTGAGCTGTTGACCAGGGCTATAGGGTCTAATCGTTGCGCCGTTCATGGTTGCGCCTTTGCCGCGTTCTGCGCTGAAACACTCGTCGCGCACCGGGTCCAAGACTAGGCCAAGCTCGACTTGACCGCCGCGCAAGAGTGCTAATGAGATGCAGAATCCAGGGAAGCCGCAGGCGAAGTTACTGGTGCCGTCGATTGGGTCAAGGCACCAGAGTGCAGCCTCTTGATCTGTCAGCAGGCGCTGTTGCTCGGCTGCGGACATCTCTTCGCCCAGCAGCGGGATGCCTGGCCAGTGTGACGCGAGCTTTGTCGACAACTGGGCCTGAACCGCGAGATCGGCTTCGGTGACCAAGCTACCATCGGCCTTCTCCTGCGCCGGCAGTTGGCCAAAGCGCGGCATGAGTTCGTCACGCGCGACTTCCCTAAGGAGCAGACCCAGGGTGTCGAGATTGGGTTGGTCAGGTATCGCCATGATGATACGAAGCGCTGATGCGATGGCTGGTTTTGATGTGACTGCGGGAGTCAGATGAACGCTATTCGACGCAAATCAAACGGGCCAGAGTCGGATGCCGCCCGAGCGAGTACAGTGCCGGGGTCTGTGCAGAGGCCAGGGGCGTCTCCGCGACAGCGCCTGTTTAAGCGTTTATTTGTCCCTCTTATGGGTTTGGCGCTGATGATGCTTATGGCCCCTGCGGGGCTTGATTCGACGCGAGAGATGAGTCCCACTGCTCCAGGTACCAAGGATGAGGCCGGCCGCGCTGCAACAGGCAAGATAGGTCGATACTCGGTTGCCGCGCCTGATGCGTCATCTTCTGAGACCAAGGCGTTGCACCAGGACTTGCTCGCGCGGCTAGATGAGGTCGATGCCGACGAGGTGCGCGACTTCCTCGAGCAGTATCAGGACAGCGCCGCGGTGGAGCGCGTCCGCGATCAATGGTTGCGCCGGCTGGTCCGGGAACGGCGCTGGGTGGATTACCTTGAGGCCCACGTCGATAGTGGGTCACGCGAGCGCGATTGCTGGTATCGGCGTGCACTGCTCGGGACCGATCAGGCGGCAGCGGCCTTTTCCGGACTCTCAACGATCTATCTCACAGGGCACTCATTGCCCTCTGACTGCGACCCCCTATTCGCTACCTGGGCCCAGGTTGGAGGCCTCAGGAACGCCCTGGTGTGGGAGCGGATCGGACTCGCCTTGGAGGCTGGCAATCAAGGTGTCGCGGCCTTCCAGGCTCGTTATTTGCCGACTGAGCATAAGCCCTGGCTAGATCTGATGCTAAGGGTGCATCGGCGACCGGCCCTACTGCTGGAGGAGCCGATCACGGCAGAGCGCGTGCCGGATGCGGCGATACGGCAGCGGATCTTGGTCTATGGTCTCGAGCGGTTGGCGGCTGAGACGCCGCTCCAGGCCGAGCAGCTGTGGGCCTCGATCGCGGCGGCCGAACGCCTGCCAATCCCGCTTGCCGAGCGTGCTAGCGCAGCGGTTGGGGATGCGCTCGTGCGCGCCGGTGATCTGCGCGGTCTCGATTATCTGGCGCAGCTTGAGCCCCGTGCCGATAACCAGGGTCTGCAGCTCAAGCGTTTACGCACGGCACTGCGGCTGCGTGCCTGGCAGCGGCTCGCCGATTGGTCCGATGGGCTGGTGCCTGAGGCGGACGAGCTCGCCAAGTGGCGCTACTGGCGCGGCAAGGCGTTGATGCGAGTTGCATCTGGTCCCGCAGAGCGCGTTGCTGCAGCGCATGCCTTTGCCTCAGCCGCCGAGGAGCGCACGCTCTGGGGATTTGCTGCGGCTGAGTTGATCGGCCGCGCGCCGGCGCTTGGGCATCGCCCGGTGCCGGTCGATCAGCCAGCGCTGGATCGGCTCCTGCAATCGGGGCTCGTGCAGCGATTCAATACCCAGACCGGGCTCGGCCGCGATACCGAGGTGCGGCGCGAGTGGGTCGAACTCGTGCGTTTGCTGCCACGCGAGCAAAAGTTGGCTGCCGCGGCCGCAGCCGCCGAGCTGGGGCTGACCAACGAGTCGATCCTGGCGCTTTCTCAAGCCGCCTATTGGGACGACCTGGATCTCCGTTTCCCGTTGGCTTATGCCGATCTAGTGAATACGGCGGCCGCCGAACAGGGCCTGGCTTTGGATTGGGTCTATGCGGTCATCCGCCAAGAGAGTGCCTTCGATCCGGACATCGCCTCCCACGCCGGTGCCGTTGGTCTGATGCAGTTGATGCCGCCGACCGCTCGGGAGGTTGCGTTAAAGACGGGCCTTGCCAGGTCCGAACAACTGAATCTGACCGATCCAGCGCTGAATATCGCACTGGGCGCTGCCTATCTTGCCGAGATGCAGCGCCGCTTCGATGGCCATCCGCTGCTGGCCAGTGCTGCTTATAACGCTGGCCCCACGGCGGTGAGTCGTTGGCTGCCAGAAGAGCCGATGGCCGGTGACCTCTGGCTTACCGAGATCCCCTATGGCGAGACGCGACAGTATGTGCGCCGGGTCTTGACCTATCGGGTCTTCTATCGCGACCGGCTCGGCCTGCCACCGTTGCGGGTTGGTGCCATGCTTCGCCGCGTTCAGTGATCAGAAACTGGCTCTAGTGCTGATCTGACGTTGATCAGGCGCCGCTGTTCGGTCTTCCTCCTCTGTTATCCTTACGCGGGCTGTTCTTGCCGGTTGCCCATCGCAGCTTTGAGTCCTTATTCCTGATCCATCATGCGTTTCCCCGTCCGAATTGTTCTCCTGCTAAGCCTTGCCCTGATGCTCCCAGCGAGCGCTGTAGGCAGCGATGCGGCTGATCTGATGGCGAAAGCGATGGCGCGGATGATGGATGCGATGGGACTGTTCGATGACGATTCCGGCGCGCAGGTCCCGACTATGCCCTCGATGATGCCGGGTATGGGAAATTTCGGTTACGGCCAGATGCCTTGGGGCCAGATGCCGAGCTATGGCGCCTTTACCGACCCAATCACTGCCTTTGGTATGCAGGGCATGGGCGATCAGTTGTCCGGCAGCACGGGCTGGCCTTGGGGCGGCGGGGGCAGTGGTGGTCTCGATGGTATCTGGGAAGGACGTGATGGTGGGTTGATGATCATTCGTGGCCCTCGCTTTCGGCTGCAGGCTGCTCAGGGCGGGCATATCGAGGGCCTGTTTCAGCGTCGTGGCGATCGCATCGCGCTCTATGAGCCCACCAGCGAAAGCGTTCGTGCCTATGAGATGGCCGAGCAGCGGGGGCGGCTCGTGCTTCGCGACGCGGCCGGAAATACCTATCTCTATCGTCGACTTTGGCTCGACGAGCCGACCTTTGCAGCCCCGTTCGGGGCTGATGCCACCTCCGACTGAGGCGATGTTCGTTAGCCGCGGAGTAGCCCGACCCCGACCAGGAGCAGCAACAGGGCAAAGACCCGCTTCAAGGCCAGGGTTGGTAGCCGGTGGGCTAGCCGGGTGCCCAGGTTTGCGAGCGGCATGCTGGTGGCGATGATCGCGAGCACTGCTGGCCAGTACACGAAACCAAGGCTGTGCGGCGGTAGTCCGGCGCGGTCCCAACCGGAGAGGATGAAGCCCAGGCTGCCTGCAGCCGCAATCGGCACGCCGCAGGCGCTGGCCGTGCCCACAGCGCGGCGCAGCTCAACGCCATGCCGGGCGAGGAAGGGCACCACTAAGATGCCCCCGCCAATGCCGAGCACTGCGGAAAGGACGCCAAAACCAACACCCACCCCGATGACTCGCTGAGGTGGTGGGAACGGCTTCGGTACCGCCAACTGCTTGCGTAGCAGCATACGTGCACCAGAATATAACAAGAACAGTGCGAAGAGGCGCTGCAGCCAGATCGGCGCGATCTGACCACCGGCCAAGGCGCCAATGCCAGCGCCGATGAGCAGGGCAGGGCCGAGCACGCGTAGGGTAGGCCAATCAACCGCGCCGCGACGATGGTGCGAGTAGGCCGAGACAGAGCCGGTTGCGATAATCGTCGCCAGTGAGGTAGCGACAGCTTGGTGCGGCGCCCAGAGACTATCAAGGTGCAAATAGCCAAAGATCCCGATCAGGGCGGGCACGATGATGGCGCCGCCGCCGATCCCGAGCAGACCGGCGAGCAGGCCGGCGGTTGCGCCAGTGGCAAGGAAGGCTGTAAGAGCAAGTGGGTCCACGATGGCGGCGGTCGATTCTGGGCGTTGATCGGGCATAATACGCGCCTAGATCGCCCGCTGTTTCCCAGCATGGGCCACCAGCCGCGCTGAGTGCAAGGCGCGAGTTTCAAGGAGTCCGATGAGAACCAAGACAATCTGTATCCTCGGTGGCGCCGGCTTCGTTGGCCAGCATCTGGTCCGACGGCTCGGTCAGGCTGGCTGGCATTGCCTGGTGCCAACGCGCCGACCCCACCGTCACCGTGACCTGAAGCTGATCCAGCACCTGAGCCTGGTGCCCGTCACTCGTCTCGATCGAGCAACCTTGACTGACCTCCTCGCCGGCTGTGACGCGGTGGTCAATCTGGTCGGTATCCTCAACGAGGAAGGCAGTGCGACCTTCGAGCGGGTTCATGTCGAGTTGGTGCGCGAGCTGACCGCTGCGGCCCAAGAGGCTGGCGTGCCACGGCTGATCCAGATGAGCGCACTGAATGCGGATGCGATCGGCGGTGGCAGTGCCTATCTGCGCTCCAAAGGCGCTGGCGAAGACCTGGCGCATCAGACCGAGGGTCTGCAGGTGACCAGCGTGCGGCCCTCGGTGATCTTTGGCCGCGGCGACAGTTTCTTTAACCGCTTTGCGTCCCTGTTAGAGCTGACACCAGGCGTCTTTCCGCTTGCCTGCCCGGATGCGCGCTTTGCGCCGGTCTGGGCCGGAGATGTCTGCGAGGCGATCGCGCGTGCTCTGAAAGATCCGCGTAGCATTGGGCGCCGTTACGACCTCTGTGGTCCGCGGGTGCTCAGCCTGGAAGAGCTGGTGGAGCAGACCGCGAACTGGATTGGCCGGCGGTGCTTGCTGATCGGCCTCAACGACCGCGCCTCGCGCTGGCAGGCCAAGCTGTTCGAGCGTCTGCCTGGCAAGCCGTTTACGATGGATAACTATTGGTCGATGCAGACCCCGAGCATCTGTGGCGAGCACGATGGGCTGCTCGAGCTTGGCATCCATCCCAGCGATATCGAGACCATCGTGCCGACCTATCTGCGCTGAGGGGGCGATCAGCCCGGTCCGTCGATCAAAGCCTGGCGCTGAGGTCGCGGACTGAAAAGCCACTCAGGGGCAGGGCGTCGAGTCCTCGACCTAGCCCCATTACCTGAAAGCGTTCGCCCATGGCGCTCGGCAGCAGAAGCTGCTTGGCGCCGGCGGTTAGCTCGAGCATCGCCGCTGGATCGGCCGCTGCAGCCTCCGCGATCAGCGCATCGATGCCGCAGCCAATCAGAAAATTGGCCTGGGTGGTATAGCCCGCGAGGGTAAGCCCTGCCGACTGCCCGGCATCTGCCAGCGCACTGAAATCGATGTGGGCGGTGATATCCTGTAGGCCGATGTCGCGGTAGGGGTCGGCGTGCGCCCGATGGCGGCTGTGGCACATCAGGCTGCCCTGATGGCGCTCGGCCAGATAGAATTCGGCACGCGGATAGCCGTAATCGATCACCAGCAGCAGGCCAGTGCCGAGCATAGCGCCGAGCGCCTTGGTCCAGGGCGCGAGTCGAAGATTGATCTCTGATCGGTAGCCTGGTTGGGTCGCGAGGCCGGCCGCCTGCAGCGCTTGGACCTCCGCCTGCAGCGCTGGCGCTGCCGAATCTGAGAGGAGGTCGATGAAATGGTCGCCATCGGTGCCGACGCAAACCTCCTGGATCTGCCTTTGGTCGTCGATCTGGAAACGATGCACCGGCATTGCGTCTAAGACCTCGTTGGCGATGATGATGCCGTTGAGCCGCTTCGGGAGTCGATCTAGCCAGTGGCAACGCCCAAGCAGCTCGGGGACACGAGAGGCGATGGTCTGATACTGGCGCTGGGCGAGATCAGGGCTCGGCTCCAGGATCAGATAGTGCTCCGGCAGCGGCCCCTTGGCGGCGAGGCTGGCCAAGAGTTCGGCGGCGAGTGCGCCGGTGCCGGCGCCAAGCTCAAGCAGGTCAGGGCCGTTGGTGCGGTCGTCATCCTGGCGACAGGCGCTCAAGACCTCGCGACAGGCATTGGCGAGGCAGCGCGCGAACAGCGGCGAGATCTCTGGGGCGGTGACAAAATCGCCTTCCGGCCCCAACTTCGGTGCACCGGCAACGTAGTAGCCGAGCCCCGGGGCGTAGAGTGCCAGCTCCATGAAACGGTCGAATCCTAGCTGCCCCCCGGCAGCCTTGATCTCGTCCCGAATCAGCGCTTCGAGCGCCCGGTGGTGTTGGACGGCGGCGTCTTGGTCATCAGCCATCAGTGGGGTCCATCAGGTTCTATTGGTAAGCTGCCGCTGCAGCCATCGAATCGAGCGAAGATCACTGGAGAATGCTTTGACTGATCAGCCGGCATCCAATTCAACGACGCCAGCCCAGGCTAGCTCAGGGGAGGTCAGCTCTGCACGCGCGAGCCGAGCCCATGGCAACCCAAAGCAGGTCGACCCAGAACAGAACTCACTCAGTGGCAAGGTCGCTTTGATCACCGGTGGAGCGCATCGCATCGGTGCCCAGGTCGCGCGGCTGTTGCATGCTGAAGGGTCAAATCTTGCGCTGCACTACCATCGTTCACAGGCTGCCGCCGAGGCCATACAGCAGGAACTCGAGGCCGAGCGCAAGGGCTCAGTGCAGTTGGTGCAAGCGGACCTGTGCGACATCTCGCGCCTGGCCGTGATGATCGCCGAGATCGAAGCCTATCATGGGCGGTTGGATCTGCTCGTCAATAATGCCTCGAGTTTCTATCCGACTCCAATCGAAGAGGCGACCGATGCGCAATGGGAGGACCTGCTGGGCTCGAACCTCAAGGGGCCGTTCTTTTTGGCTCAGGCGGCGGCATCACTGTTACGCGCAAGCCGCGGTGCGGTGATCAATCTGGTCGATATCCACTCCCAACGCCCACTCAAGGCACATCCGATCTATTCGATCGCCAAGGCCGGGAATGCGATGATGGTAAAGACCCTTGCGCGTGAACTTGGACCCGAAGTGCGGGTCAACGGCATCTCACCCGGCGCCATCCTCTGGCCAGAACAGGGGCTATCCGACGCGACCAAGGATGAGATCCTGTCGCGCACGGCGCTCGAGCGCGCGGGCTCACCAGAGGACATCGCACGCACACTGCTCTTTCTGGCGCGCGATGCTGACTACATCACCGGCCAGATCATCGCTGTCGATGGCGGCCGCACCCTGCAGCAGTAACAACCGCGCGCAGGCTGAATCAACCAAACTCAAGGTATCTGATGACTGAAGAGAAGAAGGCCCTCCTGCATCAAGGCTCAGACCGCAGCTCGCCCTATCCGGTTAGCCGGCTGGCACCGGCATTCCAGGCCCCGGCCCTGGCTGAGGAGATCGAACGTGCCGAGTCCATGCTCAGCGCGCGCACCAGCGCCAAGCTCCGCGTGATCGCGGATCAGATTAAGTCGTTGCAAGCCGAGGCGCGCAAGGCGCTGGATGAGGCCCGTGACGAGCATGCGCTGACGCATGCCGAGTGCGCTTTCAAGCGTTTACCCGGCAAGGTCTATCATCTGTATCGTAAGCCCGATGGCAGTCGCTACTTCTCGATGCTCTCACCGGAGGACTGGCGCGGCGAGCCGCCGCATCCCTACCTGGCCTCGTATCGACTCGAAGCCGACTATTCCTGGACGGCGCTCGAGGATTTAGACCGGGCGGACGATACCGGGGATCTGGTGCAGCAACTGTTGCGCATCGATGGTCTCGCGAGCGGCGCCGGCCCGGGCTAGCAGTGCAGCAGCGCCTGAAGAGGGTGATCTTGACATCGATCCCCGCCGACGCCGGCCGGAACTCGCGATCCTACTGGCTGGCTGGGAGGCATTAGACGAGTCCCTGCTCGTGGTTAGCGGGGCCTCTTGTCCTTGGGCGACATCCGGCTCTGAGCCTAGATGGTCTGCGCTACCTGCTCGATAGCAATGTCCTCTCTGCGCTGATCCGCCATCGCTCGCGGTTACAGCGACCTGTCGCTGATCGTGCGCCCGGATCGGCGCCAATCCATCCAGACGGCGCAGTTGAACCGGACTCCGGATCGGTGTCGTCCGGCAACTCGACCCAAGCCGCGAGCCCTGCCTCTGGTCGATTCTCGAGCCAAACTTGCCAGCCATGCGCCTGCGCTAGCTGTCTGACGATGGCGAGCCCCAGCCCGGTGCCTCCGGTGTTCGGGCTGCGGGAGTGCTCCACGCGATGGAAGGGACGAAACACCGCTTCCAGCTCGGCGGTCGGGATGCCCGGCCCGAGGTCCAAGACGCCAATGCGGCAGTGCTCACCCGACCGCTGAGCCTGTAGCTCGATCGGGCCTGCTCCGGCGTAGCGCTGCGCATTGTTGAGCAGATTCGAGAGTACCCGCCGCAAGGCCTCGACAGCGGTCTGCATCTGGATGCTTGGGCAGCGTACCCGTACATCGGCGCCGGTTGCGCGTGTCGCGGCTGCAAGCTCCTGGAGTAGGCCCGATAGCTCGATGCGCTCAGGCGCCTCCTGACTCAGTCCGCGCGCGAGCATCAGCACGTCGCCCACCAGCCGGTCCATCTCGCCGATATCCTTATCAAGCCGCTCAATCCAGGCCGGGTCAGGTCGGCGCTGGAGCATCTCGAGTGCAAGCCGCATGCGTGCAAGCGGTGTGCGTAGGTCGTGGGAAAGCCCCGCGAGCAAGGTGGTGCGCGCTTCGAGCAGCTCGCGGATCTGCTCGCTCAGCCGATTGAAGCGGTGCGCCAGTCCGGCGAGCTCACGTGGGCCTTGCTCGGGCAGGAGGGTCGGCGTCTCGCCTCGGCCAAGGGTCGCAGCGGCGCTGTCGAAGCGCTTGATCGGCGTCAGGATCGCGCCGCCCAACCACCAGGCGGCAACGGCGGCGAGCAGCAGCCCAACGCTCAGCGTCAGCAGCAAGGCGGCCAATGGGTGCGGGCCGACGCGGCTTTGCGGAAAGCCAAGCCAGAGGGTTTGGCCGCCGCTCGGCAGGCCCGCCCAGAGCCACAGCTCGCCGGCCTGCTTGGCCCCTCGAATCTTGATCTCCTGGCCGGTGCGCGCGTCGAGCCGGCGCTCGAGCGCGCGCAAATAGAGCCCGTGGCGATCCTGTGGCTTGGCGTCAACCGGGGGCGTCGTGCGCAGCTCCAGGCCATGCGCGCGCAACAGCTCTTTCTCGAAGGCTGGCCGCGTCTCTGGTGGCAGTTCGCTGCGCGTCTGCGCCGACAGCACCATCAGCCCGGCGAGGTCAGCGGACGCGCGCTCGGCCATCGGCAGCATGAGCAGGAAGACGACGGCCAAGGCTGAGACGAGTTCGAAGAGGACGAAGATCAGCGCCAGGCGCAGCGCATTCTGCTGGCGCAGACTGAGCCGGTGGGGCGAAAGCGCTCGCGCTGGCTTAGCCATCGGCGCCCTTGGGATTGAACAGATAGCCGAGCCCGCGAACGGTGCGGATATAGGCCGGGTGGGCTGGGTCTGGCTCGATCTTGCGTCGCAGACGCGCGACGCGCAGATCCACCGTGCGATCGTAGGGATCGCGATCATAGCCCTTGAGGAGATCCAGCAGGATATCGCGGGTCAGTACCCGTCCGGGTCGATCGATCAGCACCTCGATCAGGTCGTATTCGGCGCTGGTCAGAGCGACATCGACATCATCGGCGAGGAGTCGGCGCGCCGCTCGGTCGAGCCGATAGGGACCGAAGCAATCGCGCGCTGAGACCGTCGCGGGGGCGGCTTGGGCGCGTCTCAATAAGGCCCTTAAACGCGCCAGCAGTTCGCGCGGGCTGAACGGCTTGGCCAGATAATCATCGGCGCCGAGCTCCAGACCCACCACCCGATCGATTTCTTCGCCGCGCGCCGAGAGCATCAGAATCGGTACTTGGGACCGCGTCCGCAGCTCCCGCGTCAGGGCCAAGCCATCGCTGCCGGGTAGCATGAGGTCGAGCACGATGGCATCTGGCATCGCGCGCTGCATCGCCTCCTGCATCGCCTGGCCGTCTTCAGCCAGATCAACGACGAAGCCGGTATCGGTCAGATAGGCTTGGAGGAGATCACGTAGCGCGGGATCATCGTCCACCACCAGAATACGAGCAGGCGTGATGTTCATGCGTCGAGCTTAGCGAAGATTCGGTCCGCAAGCTGCAGCCGCATGCGGCGCTGATACAAACGGATACAGAACGCGCGGGCGCTGACATGCCAGCGCGATGTCGCGGGACCAGAATGCACCAGGTCAGCACTGAAAACACCCTGATGACAAAACGCCGAACCCTGCTTTGCCTGTTGATCTTATTGCTCGGTCCAATGGCGACGCGGGCCACGGAGCCCGCCGGGCCGGACGTCGGAGGCTTAGACCTGCGGCTGTTGCAGGAAGACATGCCGAGAGCGGGCCAGTCGGCCCGGTCGCCGCGTTCTGACGATCGGCTGCCGAGTTTTGGCACGCAGCCCATGCAGGGCCCGGGCACGCGTCCTCAGGGCGGGTTTCGAGGCGATTTGCCTTATGGCGCCGGCTACGAGGCCCGGCAGGGACAAGGCCGTGGAGCGACCGGTTCGGGCATGGGTTCGGGCTCCGGTTCGGGTATGGGCTCGGGCTCCCGCTCGGGTATGGGGCAGGGTGGCGGTCGTGGCGCTGGCGGCGGTCGCGGTCGATGAGTGCTGACGGTCATTCATTGAAACAAGAGGTCTCGCATATGCAACGCTCGTTAATGATCAAGGCTCTGGCATTGGCCACCCTAACCGCCTGTGCGGTGTCTCTAGAGGTACAGGCCAAAGGCGGTGGCGGTGGCGGCGGTGGTGGTGGCGGCTATGGCCAAGGCGAAGGTGGCGGCGGCCAAGGCAAGATGACGCAGCAGCGCAGCCAGACGCGGACTCAATCCGGCTCAGGTGGCGGACAGCAGGATGGGGAGATGCTGCGTACCCAGACCAGAAGTTTCTCCGGAGATTTGGCAGAGCGACGCGCGATTCGACAGGGCAGTGAGTAATCGGCTGCAGATTGCAGTTACCTGAAGTGCAATGAGTCGAAGCGCAATGCGCGAAAGTGCAATTAGCTGAAGCGCAATTAGCTGAAGCGCAATGCGCCGACATGCGATTGGCTAAAGCACAATTTCACCAATGAATAGAGGTCTCAATATGAACATCCGCTCACTGATCCTTCCTGCTACCCTCGTCCTCTGCACCTGTGCGTTGCCCGCAATGGCGAGAGGTCCCCAGGGTGGCGGTCAATTCGGTGGCCAAGGCGGCGGCCAGG
>CAZEZH010000032.1:0-9146 GCA_964516305.1 uncultured Halochromatium sp.
TCAAGGCGACCAGCGACGAGATCGTCACCGCCACCGAGATGGTCACCGCGAACTGCAGATAGAGCTGACCGGTAATACCGGGCAAGAAGGCGGTCGGCACGAACACCGCATAGAGCACCAGCGTGGTGGCGATGACCGGGCCGGTGACCTGCGCCATCGCGCGCTTGGCGGCCTCCTTGGCACTGAGCTTTTCCTCATCGATCAGTCGCTGGGTGTTCTCGACCACGACGATGGCATCGTCGACGACGATGCCGATGGCGAGGATGACCGCGAACATCGACACCGTGTTGATCGACAGCCCGGAGGCCAGCAGGATCGCAAAGGTGCCAACCACCGAGACCGGAATCGCCAGCACCGGGACCAGCGTCGAGCGCCAGTCGCCAAGGAAGATGTAGGTCACCAGGATGACCAAGGCCAGCGCCTGCATCAGGGTGATGACGACGTTGCGCATGCTGATGCGCACGAAGTCGGTGGTGTCGTAATAGATCGCGTATTCCAGATCGTCCGGGAAGCGCTCGGCGATCTGGGCTAGGGTCGAATAGACACGATCAGCCGTCTCGAGCGCATTGGCGCCAGGCGAGAGGTAGATGCCGAGCGCTGCGGTCGGCGCGCCATCGATCCAGGCATTGGCATCATAGGTCTGGGCGCCGAGCTCGATGCGCGCGACATCGCCAAGCCGGATGGTCGAGCCATCCGGATTGCTGCGCACCAGGATCTCCTCGAACTCAGCGACCTCAGTGAGCCGCCCCTGCGCCTGCAGACCATAGGTGAAGGCTCGGCTCTCGTTGCCGGGAGGTGCGCCGAGCCGGCCAACCGCGGCCTGCAGGTTCTGCCGGCGAATGGCATCGACCACCTCGGCCTCGCTGACCCCGAGCGCGGTCATCACCTGCGGATCGAGCCAGATGCGCATCGCATAATCGAGCGGCCCGAACTGGCTCGCCTCACCCACGCCGGGGATGCGCGCCAAGGCATCACGGATGTTGATCTCCATATAGTTGGAGAGGAACAAGCGGTCGTAGGAGCGTTCCGGCGAGAGCAGATTCACTGTCAGCAGCATATTGGTCGACTGCTTGCGCACCGAGACACCCTGCTGGGTCACCTCGGTCGGCAGGGTCGGCAGCGCCAGCGCGACCCGGTTCTGCACGTTGACCGCGGCGATGTCCGGATCGGTGCCAACCGCGAAGGTGACATCGAGCCGGTAGCTACCGGTGTTGTCGCTGGTCGAGGTCATGTAAAGCATGTCGTCGACGCCGTTGACCTCGGCCTCGATCGGCGCGGCGACGGTCTCGGCGACCACCTCGGCATTGGCGCCGGGGTAACGGCCCTGCACCGAGACCTGCGGCGGCACGATGTCCGGGAATTGCGCAACCGGCAGCACCTGAATGGCGATGGTGCCGGCGATGATGATCACCAGCGAGATCACCATCGCGAAGCGGGCACGATTGATAAAGAAAGCGGAGAACATGATGGATTAGTCCTCGCCGTACAGCGCGGTCGGTGTCGGCTGCACCAGCATGCCAGGACGCGCCTTCTGCAGGCCCTCGACGATCACATGCTGCCCAGGCTCGAGCCCGGACTCGACGATCCAGTCGGTGTCGACGCGGTCACCGAGGGTGACGCGCACCAGCTCGACCTGATTCTCGGCGTTGACCGCCAGCACCAGGCGCCCGGCCTGGTCCTGCTGCACCGCGATCTGCGGCACCACGATGGCCATCTCGGGTTGGGCCGCGCTGGCGACCACGGTGACGAACTGACCCGGCAGCAGCAGCTGTGAGGAGTTGTCGAACCGGGCGCGCACGCGCACCGTATCGGTGGTTTGGTCGACCTCGGGATCGAAGAAGTCGAAGCGGCCTGGCTCTTCGATCATCACGCCATCGGCTAGGCGGATGTAGGGCAGGAACTGATCGCTGCTGTCCTGCATCCGCCGCACCGCGAGCATCGCACGATCATTGATCGGGATGTTGACGAAGATCGGGTCGATGCGCACGAGTCGTGCTAGCGGCCCCGAAGCCGGCCCTACCACGGCGCCATCGGCGAAGGAGACGCGACCGATACGGCCATCAAAGGGCGCGTGGATCTCGGTGTAGCTGAGCTCGATCTCGGCGCGCTGCTGCGCCGCCTGTGCCGCATCGCGCGCGGCCCTCGCCTCTTGCTCGGCGGCGACGGCGGCATCGAGCTGGGCCTTCGTCGCGCCGCCACGCTCAATCAGCGGCTCGATGCGCTCGCGCTGCAAACGGGCATTGGTGAGCGTGGCCATGGCGCGCTCGACATCGGCACGGCGCGCGGCCACGGTGGCCTCGAACGGCTCGCGTTCGATGCGGAATAGCAGATCGCCCTCCTTGACCATCGCGCCCTCCTCGAAGGTACGCTCGGTGAGGAAGCCGTTGACCCGAGCCATCAGGTCGACGGCATCAATCGCCTCGACTCGGCCGACGAATTCCATCGACGGCGTGATCTCGCGTTCCACCACTGGCGCCACACCAACGGCTGGCGGGGGCGGTGGCGTACCGGTGCCGGCGGTTTGATTGCCAGGCTCGCAGGCGACCAGTCCGATCGCGCTCGAGAGAAAGAAGAGACCCAGGATTCGCCGCATGAGGACTCCATGATGGTTTTAGGAATAGAGATGAATAAGCTTGAGCAAAATCGTTTCAAACCGCAGAACAGTACTCGATGTCGAGTCGGTCTGCTCGATAAAACAGCCTGCAGGATAAAACAGCCCGGCCGCCGTCAATGCACATTGAGCGCCCCACCCCAGAACAGCAAGGACAGGATCAGCAAGGCCAAGCCCGCGACTGGCCACTGCCGCAGCCCACGGTCGAGCGCCTCGACGCCAGCGCCGATCGCGCTCATCAAGCGCGTCAGCGGTGCAGTCCAGATCAGGATGTCGCCAGGTGGCACCCGCGGCAGTCGCTCGCCCCAGCGCCACAGCGCCAGCGCGGCGACGGCACCAAGCAGCAAGGGCCAAAGCGCCTTCCAGAACGCTGCTGGAATGAGTGACTGCGCCAGCCACGTCTGAGCGTCCCCGAGTCCGAGCCAAGGCAGCAACAGCCAGGGCAGTAGCAACGCGGCGAGCGCCATCAGCCACCAGGGCAAGAGTCGGCGGAACAGGCCGCTGGGATGAACATTGACCGCGCCGGAACTCGCCGCCGCTGCATCGCCGCTGACCCAGAGTCGGCGCAGAAAATGCAGCATCAGCAGCGTCGAGCCGGCTGCCGAGAGCGCGGCGAGCAATCCAAGCCAGGGTGTCTCGAACAACGGCTTCAGCGCCTGCTTGGCCGCCGCACCCCCGCTCAACGGCAGTCCGGCGATACCGAGTCCGACCAGTGTGGCCGGCACCAGCACCAGCCAGCGCCGTCGGCTCACGCCGTCCGCGATCACTCCCAGCCCGAGAAAGAGCGCGCCCTTCGCGAGCAGATGATGGGCTGCGTAGAGGGTCAGCAAGAGCACCGCGGCCGATTCTCCGGCACGCAACGCCAGGCCGGTCGCGGCCGCGATCAGCCCCATCTGGCTGATGCTCGAATAGGCAAGCACCGTCTTGGCGTTCTGCTGCGTGATGCCGATCGCAACCCCGTAGAAGGCACTGATCAGGCCGATTACAAGCAGCAGCTCGCCCCAATCGGGCAACCCAGCCTCAAACGGCAGGAAGCGGATCAGGCCGATCACACCCGCCTTGACCGCAGCACCACTGAGCACCGCTGCAGCCGGAAACGGCGCCGCCGTATACGCCAGCGGCATCCAGACATGTCCCGGCACCAAGCCGATCTTGAGCGCGAAACCAAGCAGCAGCAGCGCCATGCTGACGCCGGACCAAGGCGAGTCGGCAAGCCCGGCCACCACGCTGGTGATCGCCAGACTCGACCCCGGGCTCGCCGCCGAGAGCAGCGCGAAGGCCAGCAGCAGTAAGATCTCGCCAAGGATCGCGAGTTCTAGATAGATGACGGTGGCACGACGCGCAAAAGCAGTGCCATCGTGCGCGATCAGCCCAAAGGCGGCCAGGCTGACCAGCCCGTAGAACAGATAGAAGCTGAGCAGATCGGCGGCGATAAACACTCCGAGGCTGCCGGTCAGGGTCAGCAGCCAGAACAGCGTGAAACGCCCCCGATGCGGTGATGCCTGCAGCATGGGCGCGGCATAGAGCCCGCCCGCGGCCCAGAGCAGCGCGGCAACGCCGAGCAGCACCGCGCCGGGGCGGTCGACGACGAGGCCGATCGCGAGGCCCGAAGGATCGAACAGCAGCGCGACCGCAGCCGTCTTACCGCTCGAGATCAAGGCGATCGTCGCCACTGCCGCCGCTAGCGCCGGCAGTGGGATCAGCGCCAGCAGCAGCCAGAGACGCTCGCGCAGCACGGACGAGAAACAGGCCAGCAAGGCCAACACCGGCGTTGCCAAGCCAACGCTGACCAGCAGTTCGGCGGTCGGAAGCAAGGCGGTCATGGCTGGGGCCCCACTGCGCTGAGTCCCGCTGGGTTGAGTCCTACTGAACTGAGTTCTACTTGGCTGAGTTCTTCTGCGTCGATTTCCGCCATGCTTAGCTCAACCGCGCTGGGTCCTACCGCGTTGAGTTCGAATGCGTTAAGTGCTAACGTATTGAGTTCTGCTGCGCTGAGACCAGCAGCGTTAAGCCCGATTGGCTCGGCTGGCTCGGCTGGCCCGATTGGCTCGGCTGGGACACTCGGCACCGTCATTGCCATCGCCTCGTTACCCCGTCCGATCTGCAAGATCTCGAACGACGTCAAGGGCACCAGCCCGAGCACGATCGAGATCAGTGCCAGCGCGAGCACGATCAGCTCGCGCGAACGTGCAACCGGCTGGTGCCATTTGACCCGAGGCAAGGGGCCAGAAAACGAGGCAGATGCCGGTCCAGACGATGGTCCAGACGCCAGTTCAGGCGATTGTTCAGGCGCTAGTACAGGCGGCGACTTAGGCGACAACCCGGGCACCGATTCAGCCGACTGCGCAGGCGGCTTTCCATCTGTATGACCGGCGGCGCTTGCGCCATCAAAGCTCGCCGCCGCGAGCACCCGATATAGATAGGCGCCAGTGAGCACGCCGCCGAACAGGATCACCAGCATCCACCACCATTGTCCGGTCTCGATCGCGGCGCGCAGCAGCAGCCATTTGGCCGCGAAGCCCCCACTCGGCGGCAATCCCATCAAGGACATCCCAGAGAGCGCGAAGGCGACCAGGGTGATCGGCAGCAGCCGACTGAGGCCGCCCAGATCATCGATGCGATCATGTCCGAGCGCGGCCGCAATCAGCCCCGCCCCCATGAACATCGAGGCCTTGGCGAAGGCATGCGAGACCAGCTGCAGCACCCCACCGGTCCAAGCCGCCGGGGTGTTGCCATCAGCTAGCGTTGGCACCAGCACCGGGCTGACCAGCAGCGGAAAGATCAGGAACAGATAGCCAAGCTGGGCCAGGGTCGAATAGGCGATCAGCATCTTCAGCCGCGCCTGCCGAATCGCCATGATGCCACCGAGCAGGATGGCCAAGGCGCCAAGTGTCGCCAGACCCTGCGCCACCTGCTGGGTGTAGGCGATCGGCATCAGATCGATCCAGAGGCGGAAGATCAGATAGAAGGAGCCCTTGACCACCAACGCCGAGAGGATGGCGCTTGCCGCTGCCGGCGCGCCCGCATGCGCCGGCGGTAGCCAGAGATGCAGCGGCACCAGCGCGGTCTTCGCCAGCAGCCCGACAGTCATCAACACCACTGCGGCGATCGCCGCTGGCTCGGCCGTTTCGCGCATCGCCGCCGCGAGCTGGCCGATATCGAGCGTGCCATAGGCGCCGTAGAGCAGCGCCGCGCCGAGCAGATAGAGCACCGAGCCGAGCAGCGCGAACAGCAGATAGCGCAGCGCGGCCTGCAGTGTCTCGGCGCTGCCTTTGAGGCAGACCAGCGGAACCGCAGTGAAGGTCAGCAGCTCGATGGCAACGTAGAGATTGAACAGATCCTGGCCAATAAAGACCGCGTTCAGCGCCGCCCAGAGTCCGAGCAGCAGGGTCCAAAATGCCAGTGGCGCCCGCGCCTCGGTGGCATCGGCCGGGGTCGCGAAGTCAGCGCGCGCATAGAGGCCAACCCCTGTGATGACCAACGCTGTGGTCAACAGCAGGACCGCCGAGAACCCATCGACGCGCAGCGCGACCCCGAGCGGTGGCGCCCAACCGCCGATGTCATAGCTCAGCGGCGTGCCCTGATGCAGCACCAGCGCGGCCACGGCGATCGCCAGCGCGAGTCCTAGTGGCAGCGTGAACAGCGTGATGCGCTCCGCCGCCCGCCCGCCGAGCACGAAGCCGACCAGCATCGCCAGCACCGGCAAGACCAGCAGTAGCACCAGCAGCTCGTCGGACCAGCCACTCAGCGCGGTTAAGAACCCGTTGTTGATCAGTGCAGGGTTCAAGAGGACTCGCTCTCTGATGTGGGCGTGCTTTGTGCTGACTTCGCCCCGGACCCCGGCGTGAGCGCGTCATCGACATCGCCGCGCCCGGAGACTTCCGCCAGACGCACCAGTAATCCGACCGCCAGCGCAGTCGCCGCGAAGGCAACCACGAGACCAGTGATCACCAACGCCTGCGGCACCGGATCACCGGAGAAACCAGCCCCGGCACCGCGCTGAGCGATGACGCCAAAGATAAGGAACACTCCGCTGCCGAGCAGATTGAAGGCGACGATCTTGCGGAGCGCGCTGGCGCCCATGATCACGCCGTAGAGGCCAAGACCTACCAGTAGCGAGCCGACGAGACCGAAGATTGTGGCCGTACTCATCGCCCCTGCTCCGAAGATTCCCGCGTTCGGCTGGGCTCCAGCCAATATCTGGGTTGAGGCGAAGGTGCAGATTCGGGTTCGGGTTCGGTGAGCTTGTTGGGCGTCAGCTCCGACCTCGACGCGGGCGATATCGGGAGCACCGGCGGCAATCCAGCCAGGATCAACCCCAGCGCCGTCGCGACCGACAGCATCAGCACCGCCTCGATGATCAGAATCAGTGGCTTTCCGAATCCAGTCGGATAGGCGAGGAAGTCACCCGCCAGCCAGAAACCGGCCAGGCCGATGGCAAAGAACACCGCCGGTCCCAACACCGTCAGTAACCGCGGCAAGCGCTGCGCCGCAGCCACTGGCAGGCTCAACCCGGCGACCAGCACCAAGGCCCAGATCGCTGCCAGCAATGCTCCGGCCTGAAACTTTCCGCCCGGCAGTGTGGTGCCGATCCAGAACAGGTGCACGGCGATGAGGATGCCGAACGGCGGCAGCACCCGCGCCAGCAGCACCAACGCCGGGTCCGGCTCGCGCAGCAGCAGCCAACTCGCTCGCTGCGTCCAGGCACCCTCGGGCACCAGCGACCAGAATGCGATCAGGGCGAGCACGAGCACCACGGTCTCGAACAACGTATCAACGGCACGAAACGCCATCAGCACTGCGGTCACCGGATTGTCGACAGCGGTGGCTGGCAGCTCCTTGGCCACCGCAGCGGCGAGTGAAGGCGCGGGATCGGGCAAGCTCAAGACGACCAAGGCCAGACCAACGGCGACCACCGCGGCCAGCAAGGCGGCGAGCAACCGCAGCGGCCAGCGGACCGGATGCGCCAGGGCACCCTGAGCCGGCTCCGGTGGCACCCGAGCGCTCGCGCCCAACAGCAGCAAGCTGACCAGACCGCCGCCGATGATCGCCTCGGTGAGCGCGACGTCGGGCGCGCCGAGCCGGATCCAGACCAGCGCGATCAGCAGCCCGTTGGCCAAGAAACCGATCACCGCGCGCAGACGATCGGCCGTCAGCAGGATCCAGAGCGACAGCGCCAACACCGAGACGGCGAGGATCAGGTCGGTGATGAGCCCGAGATTGGGAGCGGCGCTCATCTCCGTGGCGCCTCAAGCGAGTCGAGCGGGTCATTCTCCGCGTCGGTTGCCGGGTCTGGTCGGCTAGGCGCTTGATCATTGGCCGCGAACTGGGTCGCCGCGAGCAACTGACCGCCAATACTGCCGCCGATCACCACCAGAACCCAGAGCGCGATCAGCTTCAAGACGCCGAACGGCCAAGTCGTCTGCGGCAGGAGCCCGAGGATGACCAGTCCGAGCCCAAGGTTATCGGCCTTGCTCAGTGCATGCAACCGCGAGAGCGGATCAGGAAAGCGGATCAGCCCGACGACTCCGGCCACGAAGAAGACCAGCCCGAGCGAGACGAAAACGACGGTGAAGAGATCCCAGACCAAGCTCATCGCAGCGTCCCTACCCGGCGAGTTGCGTCGGTATCGGTAGCCGTTCCCGAGCGGTGGCGATCGATACCAAGCCGCGCCGCGAAGGCGACCGTTGCAAAGGCGGCAAGCAAGGCGAGTAGCAGCGCCGTATCGATGACACCCGGACTCCCGGTCGCGATCCCGAACAGCAGCAGCGACGCAATTCCGGCCGTGCCCAGCACCTGCGCGGCCATGACCCAGTCGACGGCTTGAGCACTGAGCAATAACCGCCCCAAAGCGATCGTCACGGTGCCTAGTACCAGCGCGGCCGCCATGAGCAGAAAGAGCGTCATTGTCATGGGCGACTCGCCTGAGGGGCAGCGGTATCAGCGCCTTCCTCAGCGCCTTCCTCTAAGCGGTCATCGTCAAAGACCCGCAGCAGCTGGCGTTCATCCTCCGCGAGCCCTTCGACGACCGGCAACCGGGTATCCAGGCAGTGATAGACCAAGTTGCCATCGGCATCGCGCCCAGCCGCCAAGGCGCCCGGCGTCGCGCTGGTCAAGGTGGCAAAGACAGCAAGGCGCGGCTGTGTGCGGATGTGCCCAGGGAACACCAAGAACCCAGGCCTCAGGGGCAGTTTCGGATCGAAGACCCGCCGCGCGATGTCGACGCCCGAGCGCACGGATTGCACGAGAAAGCGCCAGGTCAACCCGAGCAGCGCGACAATCCTCAGTGCACGCGGCCCCGGCGGCCACAGCCGCATGCTCACCCAGGTTGCGAGCAGGGTTGCCGCGAGCGCAATACCGATATCGGCCGCTGCAGCCAGTGGGTCGCTGCTGAGTGCGTCCAGATCAGGCGCTGACAGCAGCAGCCAAAAACCGAGGAAGAGCAGCCCCCGCCCCAGCGCCGCGCGAATCCAGCGGCCAGGATTGCGCGGAGCCGCTTGCCCGGGCTGCGGCGATTGGGTATTGGCATTGGCAT
>CAZEZH010000032.1:9246-27626 GCA_964516305.1 uncultured Halochromatium sp.
GGATTGCGCGGAGCCGCTTGCCCGGGCTGCGGCGATTGGGTATTGGCATTGGCATCCTGACGGCCAGCGCGGATCGCGAGGATCACCGGCACCAAGATCGAGGCGACGATACCGGCCGCAAAGCCGTTGTTGTAGAGATTCATGCCGCCGTGCACGGTACCAACGCTGAGCGCGGCCGACGAATGGATGAACCCTGCCACTACACCCCAATGCCAGCCGAAGTGACCGGCAATCGGCGCCAGGTTGGTGGCAAACAGCGCCGCGAGCAAGATTGATGGGTCCGCGGCACCCCAAGGTTTTGCGAGCGAGCCGATGAAGACACCGAGCATGATCGGCACGATGTTCCTTGGATGCTTGCCGAAGGCCGCGAAACCGACGATCGAAAGCAGCGCGCCGATCGACGGCCCGTTCAGGTCGCCACCGATGGCGAGGATATAGAGCATCCCGATCGCACCGCTCAGGCCCATGTTGAGCAGGGTCGCGCCCAGACCCGCACTAGCCAGAAAGTCGCTCGGCGCCTGCCCCGAGGCACGCATCAGCAGCCAGAATCGCGAGAAGGCTCGCCGATCGATGAGCACGCCGAGCAGCACCATCGAAAGCAGCAGCACGCCGACGAACGAGCCCAGCAGCGGATTATTGCCGGTGGTCCAGATGAACACCGGATCAGCGACGAAGCCATACGAGGCATAGAGCGCCACGACCAGGGTGCCAACCAGACCCGCAGTGAAGCCCATGTTGTAGAGCGCGAAGCCCTCGTGGGCGCGAAACAACTGCGCCGCTGCCGCCGGCAAGATGAAGCCGATCAGCAAGCCGGTGACGACGGCCAACGGCAGGCTGATGCTGTACGGCAGCGTGGTACTGAAGAGGATCTCGCTGACGATCGGCGACAACGCGACGCCGAAGAAGGCAGTGTTGATGTGGGTCGAGAACGGCTGCCCGCGCCAGCGGGCGTACAGCGCGACCCCAGCGATGATGAACCAGACGTTGAGCAGGTTCTTACCGAACAGCCCGAAGCCGAGCACCAGAAACAGCGCTGCGATGGCGGCGCCCGTCATTCGCACGCGATTCAGCGCGTAGACCAGGCAAGCCGCCAGCGTCAACAGACCGGTGCTCACCAAGGCCGCGCCGATGCCACCAACGCCCATGTAATCGGTCAGTAGCGTATCGCGGGAGACTAGGATCGCCCCCAACCCATGCAGCACTTCGCTTGGGGTATCGATCAGCAGTCCGAACAGCACGAAGGCCAAGGCATAGCCCGCCACGATGAGCAAGACGATCCGATCTGCGACTGGGGCGGGCGCACCGGTCCCCGGAGGTAAGACGTGGTCGGTTCCCATCGAATGGCTCGTGACTAAAACGCTCTAAAACGATTGATGATGACGGGCACAGCAGACAGCGGTGTCAAGCTGCGCGGCAGCAAACCCGATCTTTGGCAGTGATTGAAAGCGAAGAGCGGGTTTGGAAACATGAACGGCGCGCGCTGGAGACTGAGCGCGCATCGAAATCAAGCCGCGAATGGCCCGGCCCGCATCGCCGACGCGATAGTAGTGGTATCGGCGGGCCTTTGCAAAGCGCGCGTCAAGGTCTGGTGGGAAAAATGTCGTGTACACGGACCCTAATCATTTTGATATTTCCAGCCACAGACCTTTTTACAACAATGACTTATGCGCTCACTTTGGCAGCAAGGGAGATAAATCAAGGTCTAGCTAGCTGCCTTCCGGCTAAGAACCGCTTTCGATGAGCTGAGTTTCATGAAAGCTTACTTCTTGTTCGTCAATGCTCATTTTGAGCCGCTCAAAGCGCTTGTCGCCCCGCCTACCTGCGTCTAACCTTTTGACAGCCAATGCCGCTCTCACTGAATGAGGAGAAGTGATGCATCTCACGCCGAGAGAATTCGACAAATTACTCGTCTACATGATGGCCGACGTCGCGCAAAAACGCCGTGATAAGGGACTCAAGCTCAATCATCCTGAGGCCGTTGCGCTGATCTCGTCGATCGCCCTCGACGGCGCCCGGGCTGGCAAGACCATTGAAGAGGTCACCCAAGAGGCCGGCGTCGTCCTCAGCAAAGACGACGTCATGGACGGTGTTGCCGACCTGATCCCGTCGGTACAAATCGAGGCCGTCTTTACCGACGGCAGCCGCTTGGTCACCGTCCACTCACCGATTCAGTAGAATCTTAAATCATTAGAGACCTTCTCAGGAGGCGATGTCGGCCCTACCACCGCGACCACCGTCACCCCCGGTCCCGGCAACATCCGTAACATGCTGCGCGCCTTCGAGGGCTGGCCGATGAACATCGGCATCCTCGCCAAAGGCCATGGCCATGGCAAGACGGCGCTGGTCGAGCAGGTCGAGGCCGGCGCGGTTGGCTTCAAATGCCATGAGGATTGGGGCACCACCCCAGCGGTGCTGCGCTCGGCGCTGACCGTCGCCGACGAGACCTGCGTCGAGCTTGGGCATGCGCTCGGCAACCAACATTGGCCGGCGCTGGTCAAGGGCACCTGCGTCTACGTGCCGCTGACCGTCGACCGCAAGGTGATGAGCTCGGTGATGAAAACGCATCGATTCGAGGGGATTCAGTACAGCTTCGTGCTCGGCTCCGAGATCGTGCCCTATCTCGCGCCGCATGAGTCGCGGCGCCTGTTTGGTGCGGCCGAGGGGGCTGTTCATCCCCATAGCCCCGACTCCAGCCTCCACAGTCACGACGACAGTCCGAGTCATGGCCACAGTGCCAATCATGATCATCACCATGGTCATGGTCATGGCCACGGTCATGGCTAGGGCCACCGATGAACCTTGATTCGACTGTGCGCGTTGCTGCTAATCATGGTGCATCGCACCTCCTACGCGCGCTGCAGTTCGGCGACTCGGTGTTTCCGGTCGGCGGCTTTGCCTTCTCGGCGGGCCTAGAGACCGCCATCGCCGAGCGCGTGGTGACCGATGCCGAGAGCCTGAGCGCCTACACCCGCACCGCACTGCAGCTTGCCATGCGCGGCGACGGCGTCGGCCTGATCTGGGCGCATCGCGCCGCGCAGGCCGAAGACCTCAGGCAGCTGGCGCAGATCGACGCCCAGGTCTACGCCCGCAAGCTCTCCAGCGAGACCCGCACCATGAGCGTGCGGATGGGCAAGAAATTCACCGAGCTGAGTGCCGAGATCCTCCAGGCACCCTTGCTCCAGAGTTGGCGTGAGCAGATCACCAGCGGCGCAACGCCCGGCTGCTATCCGGTCGCACTCGGGATCAACTTCGCGGTGCAGGGTCTCTCGGCGCGAGACGCCTTCGCGGTGCATCAATACGGCGTCGCTGCGATGATCCTGAGCGCGGCACTAAGACTGATGCGCATCGGCCATGTCGAGACCCAGCAGATGCTGTTCGCGTTCAGCGCCGGAGCCGACGCCGATTACGAGGCCGCCGCGGCCATGCCATTGTCCGGTATGGCCGGCTTCGCACCCATGACCGAGATCCTCGCCGCCGCACACGTCAAAGCGACGGTTCGTCTGTTTATGAGTTGATCAAAAACCGAGCGCCTCGCGCGCGAACAAGTTCAATCGCCAAAGGTAACCCTGTGCCCAAGAAGATCACCCGCATCGGCGTCGGCGGCCCCGTCGGCTCCGGCAAGACCGCTATCGTCGAGGCCATCACCCCACAGCTGCTCGAGCTTGTCATCAACAAGACCGATCTGGCCCCGCATGTCGGTGCCGATTTGGGCGTGATGGACCGCGACTCGCGGCTGATGCGCGGCGACAAGCCCTTTCTGTTCACCAACTGCAAGACCGGTGAAGGCATCCCCGAGCTGATCCATCAGATCCGCTCCGATATGCTGTTCGACCTGAGGCTCGACGAGCGCGCCACGGCCTAATGGACGCTCGCGCGCAGACCCAGCCGACTGCCCTGCCGAGGCCCAAGGCGAAGGCAGAGGGCGTCAGAGCGGTGACCGCACCAGCAACGGCCGCCGCTCTGGAGTCCGCCACGCCAAGTGCAATGGCGGAGGCCGCTCGACCGGCACCCTCACAGGCCGCCCCCGCCGCGCAGGGATCAGCTACGCCAGGTGCAATGGCGGCCACTAAGACCCCAGCGACAATGCCGGCTGAAACAGCGCAAGTAGGAGAGCATTTGAACGGTCAGTGCCCATCGCTGACCAAGAGCGCCAAGCCAAACCTCAGCCTGATCGGCGATCGCCTAGAGCACCGGAGGTCATGATGAATGAGCCTGACACTGCACAACAAGCCAACTGGTGGGAGATGGCCTGTTGCTCGGCCTGGCCGCTGCGCTTCATCGACTTCAATCTGCGTGGCATCGGCCAGGTGATGTTTCAGAATAAACCGCTCTCCGGGCTGTTCTTCTTCGCCGCCATCGGCTGGGGCTCGTTCATGGCCGGTGCGCTCGAGATTGCGATCGCCGGTCTGTTCGCACTGCTCGTCGCCTCGCTGACGGCGCTTTGGCTGCGCGTCGAGACCACCGCGCTGCATGCCGGTCTCTATGGCTTCAACGCCTATCTGCTCGGCATCGCCTTGGCCACCTTCCTCGACCCCTCACCGCTGCTCTGGGTCTATGTGGTGCTCGGCGGCGCGGTCTCGGTGATCGCCACGCTCGCGGCAACCCGGGTGATGCAGACTTGGGGTCTCTCAGCGCTGACTGCGCCCTTCATCCTCATCACCTGGCTGCTGCTGCTGTCCTCGAACGGGTTTTCCAGCGTGCCGGCTGGGGCCCTACCGACCAGCGGTCTGATTCAGCCGATCGCGGCCGAAGCGGCCGATCCGCTGCGCCTTCTCGACTTCCTGCAGGGCATCCTGATCAGCGTCTCGCAAGTCTTCGTCAAAGGCGACGGCATCGCCGCGCTGCTGATCTTGATCGGGCTGGCGGTGGGCTCAATCGCCGCCGCTGGCTATGCGCTGGCCGCGGCGTTGATCTCGGTGGTCGTCGCTCACCTGCTCGGCGTCGAGAGTCAGCTCATCACGGCAGGCCTGGTCGGCTTCAACTCGATTCTCACCGCGATCGCGGTTGGCACCGTCTTCGCGCGGCCCGGCCTGAGATCAGCCCTCTATGCACTGCTTGCGACCATCATCACGGTCATCGTGCAAGGCGCGATGGTCGCCGCCGTGACGCCCTTCGCCATCCCGACCCTAACCGCCTCATTCGTCTTGGTCACCTGGCTGTTCCTGCTGGCAAAGCCAAACAGGATCGAGGCTTGATCGCTTCAGCCCACAGCAACCTGTCCCCCCACAGCTTGTCCTGTTGCGATTTTCGCTCACTGAGATATGCTATGCCATATGTTGTTGATACTCGACACCGATGTCGTTGCCGCCGGCGTCATGAGTGCAGCCGGGGCGTCTCGCTACCTACTCGAGTCTGTCGGTCTCGGTGCGCTGAAGGCAGCGGCATCCGTACCCCTCATGCTCGAGTATGAGGCGGTACTGAAGCGCGAAGGCACCTTGAGACGAGCTGCTGCAAGCGTCGATGACATCGACGCCATCCTGGATCAACTCGCATCGGTGTTGGTGCGGGTGAATATCTGGTACCTATGGCGCCCGCAGCTGCGAGATCGAGACGACGACATGGTATTAGAAGCTGCGGCTAATGCCGGAGCGACGCACATCGTAACCTTTAATCTCCAGGACTTCGGCGCCGTTCCACTGCGCTTCGGTATCGAGACCTGCCGGCCGGCTGAGATCGCCCGAAAGCTGCGCGCCGGCTGGATTCATCAAGACGCGAATCGATGAGCGAAAGCCGAGATTCTTCCACTATGAGCAAGAGCAACTACCCTCTGAAAGCGCCCGAGAGCATCCTCGCTGCTGCACGTCGCGCTGCTGCACGTGACGGTGTGAGTCTGAACCAATTCATCAATACCGCGTTGGCCGAGAAGGTCGCCGCCTTGGAAGCCGAGGAGGTTTTTACGAGGCGAGCAGCACATGCCGACAAGGCGCGATTCCTCGACGCACTGCATCGCATCGGCCCGGAGCCTCCAAGGCCTGGTGACGAACTGCCCCTAGACTGAGCCATCACTCAGTATTCGCGGGCGATGTAGCCATGCAGATCAAACGCGTCATGCGCCTACGCAGCGAGCTGGAGGCCCGGCTACTCCGGCTCTCGGTGGCTGCAACCCTGGTCATCGCCGGGCTTGGGGTGTTGCTCGGTCTCTGGGCGCGCTCACCGGCGATCCTCTTCGACGGCCTCTTCGCGCTGATCGATGCCGCCATCACCTGGCTAACGCTGCAGGTCGCCCGCCTGGTCGCCAGCCAAGGCGATGATCGGCGCTTTCAATACGGCTTCTGGCACTTGGAGCCCTTGGTTATCGCGCTCAAGGCCTCGACCCTGATCGTGCTGGTCGCTTATGCCTTTCTCAGCGCGGTGAACAGCCTGCTGAAGGGTGGCTACGAGCCGGAGTTCGGCATCGCGTTGAGCTATGCGGCGCTGGTCACACTGATCTCGTTCGGGATCTGGTGGTGGCTGCGCGGCCAGGCCAATCGCATCGACTCCGGTCTGGTGCGGCTTGATGTCAAGGCCTGGCTGCTGTCGGCCTTGATGGGCAGCGCGCTGCTGCTCGCCTTCGCCGTGGCGCTGGCGATCCAGGGCACCGCCGCCGAGGGCCTGATGCGCTTCATCGACCCGCTGGTGCTGGCCCTGATCGCGCTGGTGCTGTTGCCGATGCCGTTCCGCGAGGCGCGCGAGTCCTTCGCTGAGATCTTGCAGATCAGCCCAGCCGATCTCGACACTCATCTCTGCTCGGTGATGGCCGATTTTGTCCAGCGCCACAGCTTTCTCGATTATCGTAGCTATCTGGCAAAGGCCGGGCGCGCGCGCTTCATCGAAATCTCGGTCTTGGTGCCACCGGATCTGCAGCTGCCAGTGACTGAGATTGACGCCCTGCGCAACGAGATCGGCCGAGCCATCGGCGGCGCCGGCCCGGATCGCTGGCTGACCATCACCTTCACCGCTGATCCGGCGCAGTTGTAATCGCCAAGCATCAACCCTCACCGACGCGAGCTTGGCAGGGCCGCCGCAAGGACATGCAGTTGTCGCAACTCGCCACAGGAGCCGCACCATGAGCGTATCCATTCGCATCGACGAACGGCTGTATGCCGCTGCTAAATCACAAGCCAGCGCCGAAATGCGCTCGATCCCGCAGCAGATTGCTTACTGGGCCAAAGTAGGCCGGGCGGCGCTCGATAACCCCGATCTGCCCATCGAGTTCGTGCGCGATACGCTGCAAGCGCTCGAAGAACCCTCTGAACCCTTCGACTTACCAGCACCATGACGCCGGCTCTCGCGCAGCGTCCTGCCTTCAAGCGAGCCTACAAGAAGCTCCATCCCAATCAGCGCGAGGCGGTACATGCCGCCATTCGCGCCATCCTCAGCGACCTATTCCTGCTCGCCTACACCTGGGGCGATAGCCTCTGCACGCTGCTGAGCTTGGGGCCGCATGAAAATTTCTACCGCGATCTCAAGCGCTGAGCGTCAGCCGGTGCCGCTGTCATGACTAAAACACGGCTGCTAGAGCCTGTTCGACGCCATCTTCGACAACTGCTCACCATCGCGGTCAGCGGCTTCAATCTTTGGCTTGAGCACAACGCCTTTATGCAGGCGGGCGCGCTGGCCTTCTTCACCATCTTCTCGCTGGCGCCGACCTTGATCATCGCGGTGACGGTGATCGGCGTCGTGCTTGGCCAAGGCGCAGCGCAGGGCGAGATCGTCGCCCAGCTGAAGGATGTGATGGGCGCCGAGGCCGCCGCCGCCATCGAACATGCGATCCTGATGTCGCGGCCGGAGGAGACCGGGCCGCTGCCAACGCTGATCGGCATCGGCGCGATCCTGATCGGCGCAACCGTGGTGTTCGGTCAACTACGCTATTCGATGAACCTGCTCTGGGAGGTGCGTCCAAGGCCCAGCCGGGATCGCCTTGGGCCCTTCTGGCAGATGGTGCGCACCCGACTGCTGGCGCTGCTGGTCGTCCTGTTGGTCGCCCTGGTACTGTTGCTCTACTTCGTGGTCGCGATTGCGATTCAAACCTTGGTCGGTGCCGTTGATCTGCCTGGACCACTGCAAGCGCTGCTACTGGACTGGTTCCCAGGTGCCGCCCGCAGTCTCGCCGCAGTACTGATCACGGCGCTGTTTATCGCGGCCTTATTCAAGGTGCTCCCCGATGTGCTCTTGACCTGGCGCGATGTACTCCCCGGCGCCCTGGTTACCGCACTGCTGCTGACCCTCGGCCGCTATGGCATCGCCCTCTATCTCGCCGAGACCGCGATTGCCTCGACCTACGGCGCCGCCGCCTCGCTGCTAGTGATCCTGTTCTGGGTCTACTTCTCTGCCCTGCTGCTGTTGCTCGGCGTCGCGCTGACCCGCGCCGAGCTGAGCGTCCGCAATCGGCCCATCGTGCCGCGCGCATCGGCGGTGAGGGTGGTTCAGCAGCAGGTCGTCTAAGCGGTCACTGATGTCACCCGCCTTCAACGATCCAGCAGCTGGGTCCGCTCGGCAGTGGGGAGTTGCAAGACCGCCATCTCCAAGGCTTCAATGGATTGTGGCATCGTTGTTCTCCTTGGGTTCGCCAAGGAAGCATCTCTATTCGATCGCGGAAACAGGGCAGGCAGGTCCGCAATCCCTGAACGAGCGCCTAAACAGAATCGCTTGACGCACGATTTCACCCTCAAGATTGAGTTGCTGGAGAGATCGTTTAAGACCCAAAGGAGGTGAAAAGGTAGCAGTCGGCGGTCCATACCGAGGGCTCACAGCCTAGCTTGGATCTCCCATCCATCGTTCAGGTTTGCCGTTTATCATCCAATCGGAGCTGTTCTTGTGGAAGATTTGATCTCGTCCCCGCAGCGGCGTCACTCACAAGGAGATCTATCTGGATATCGTCATGGTCTCCATCGTCGGCGGTCTGCTGGCACTTGCTGGCGTGATTGCTTTGGGTACCCTGTTTGGGTCATTCTAAGGTTCATTGCTCATCACCACCTTTAACGATGAAGTGCCTGATCCGGGGAAACGCTGATCCCGCACATCGCGCTCGTTGTTGATCCAACTGTATTGGGGGAAATCATGCCACAGCTTATTCGTGGTGACCTAGCGATCAAGACACCTGCTGAATTTGATTACCGAGGATTACACGGAACACCTTATTGTGTGATTTATTGCAACAGGGCATTAAAGAAAGATCGCCTTTACCTTCTCGATACCAAGGAAAGATTATATTACCCCATTGCTGAGTGGAATGAAAACGATAGGGAGGCAAGCAGGAAATGGTACGAATACCTTCTCAGCATCAATGACAAGATTGGAGAAGAGAGAGGGCGCCTCAAGGAGAACGGCCATAGCTGGTCAGAGCTGAATAAGGTTGAGCAGATTGTTCCAGATGAGGAAAAGATGATCAAAGATTTGCAGAATGATGATTGGTCGGTATTCATCCATTAGCGGAAACAGAGCCTGAGCCGACTCGTCAACCGAGGCGACCAGACCCTGAACTCAGTCGATCCTGATGATGTGGCCGCGGCCGCCAAGCCGTGCGAGCGCACCCCGCGTCACCATCTGCTCAAGGCGACAGAGCAGCCAGCGCCCGACCCAACTGGGCATCGAGGGCGCTAACAGCCTCAGATCAACGAAGCGGCGCCACCTCGGTCACCGGCCCCGGATTCTTGGCCTCAACCTCGGCATAGAGCTGGCTGAACGCGGTCTTGAGCGCACCCTCGATCACCGGGTGATAGAACGGCATGCGCAGCACCTCGCCGACGGTCATGCGCTGCTCGATGGCCCAGGCCAGCAGATGCCCTAGGTGCTCACCACGCGGCGCGATCATCTCGCTGCCGAGCAGCCGCCCACTGGCCTTGTCGGCATAGACCCGCAGCACGCCACGCGCCGCGCCCATCGCCCGCGCCCGACCGACGGTCGAGAAGCTGACCTCGGCCACCGCGCTGCTGTCAGGATCGATCTGATCGAAGCGCGCACCAACAGCGATGATGTTCGGATCACAGAACATCAGCGGGCAGCTTGTCCGTGCTACGACTGACCACGCCCTGGACGAAGCCATCGCGCAGCTCCTGCACATGCTTCATCGCCTCGCTGAGATCGATGCTGAGTCCGTCGTGGCCATCGATGCCGAACTGGCCGAAGTGGGTGCGACGGTAATACTCCTCGGCAATCTGGATCATCACCTTCGACGGCATGCGGCCGATGCGGGCGCAGGTGGTGCCAGGCTCACCGCCGTTGATCAGCACAAAGGAGCGCCCGGCCGCGCGCGCCTGGGCCATCACATTAAGGCCGGCACTGCCGGAACCGATGATGACGATATCGATGTCACGTTCTTGCATGGTGCTATCCCCGGCCCGGTCTTCGCGGGCGATCAAGAGTTAAGGACCTTCTATTCGACTCGACATCAATCGCCTTAGAACGAGCCAAACAGCAGCCCGAGCACGATGATCGTGATCAGCGCAACCAGGGTGCCGCCGATCATGACCACCGCGATATCGCGATAGCTGCCCTTGTGGCTGATGCCGGCGATGACCTTGGGCACCACCGCCAGCGAGACCAGCGGTCCACCGTCGAGCGAACGAGACCCGGCGCGGCAAAGGGTGTGGTGCCGAACCAGGGCATCGGGATCGCGTTCTGGATCGCCGGCGTGCCCGGCATCGCGGTCATGGTGAAGGTAAAGGCACCGAGCGCGACCGTCGCCGGGATCAACCGGTGCGGGATCTCGGCACGCTGGAACAACGCCGCGGCGACCGGCACGATGACAAAGGCGACGACGAATAGGCTGATCCAACAAACCCATCCAGTCAGACGCCATCAAAACCCCCTCGCGCTACGCTGAAGATCCGGCCTTGTTCAGTGGCGACAAACAGGCTCGAGGTCTGTTCGCCGCCGCAACAGCAAGATAGCGAGCGTGCTTAGGAGAAAGAAAGAGGTGGGAGCGCGATAGTTGCTGAGAGCGCAGTTTTTGGCGCCGCATTGTCGATTTACCGCCCAGACGAGGTCTGGCTAGAGACAGGTGGCCACGGTGATCAAACGCTCCATCTGCTGGCGCGATATCTGATTGCTGGATATGCCGTCGCGATCCTTGCTGCTTTTAAGGAGCGAGGCAGGGTTTGGGAGGGCTGGTCGGGCTATCAGACCAAAAATATGGTCTATGTCGAAACAAAACGCACAGGCACCCTGCTCTACCAAGCCACAAATAGATAAGGCGCCGAACTGCCCGGCGCCTTGCATCGTTTCCCGCGCGAGCCGACAGCGGCCTTCCGGTACTCCAACACCTGAAGCATAGTCTTGATGACATCATTGTTCAACCACGCTCACCGGCGCTGACGCCAGTGTGCTTGAGCATCAGGATCTCGAGCAGGGCCGGCAGATAGCGCACCGCGACGATGGCCCCGGTGGCGATGATCAACACGATGCCCAGGTCGGCCAGGGTCACCGGCAATAGGCGGCTCTCGCCTTCGACCAAGCGGGTGCTGTGCCAGAGCGGGATACGCTCCAGGACACCGAGCGCTGGCAGCACATCGGACCACAGCATCCAGAGCGCGAGGCCAGTGCCGATCGTCATCAGGGCACTGACTAAGCTGCGGGTCTGACCGTCGAGCGCCATCAGGTCCAACGCGGTCTCGTTCTTCGCAGCAGCCGCGCCACCATTGCCCCCGCCTTCGCCCACACCCTCATCGCCAACCTCGGTGCCGAGCTCGCTGAGCGCTGCGAGCCGGGCGCGGCGCGCGAGCGCGGTGCGCAGGGTCAACGCACGCCGGATCACCAACAGCCAGCGCACGATCGCTTGTTGCAGCACCACCAACCCCAGGACCAGCCAGAGCTGGTTGATCCAGAGCTGAAACAGGGTCGTCGCGGTGTACTGAAAACCGGCCAAGGTCAGCCCGGCCAGGGCTAGGGGCACCGCCACCGCGAGCGGATACCAGAGCCAGCGGGTGCGGCTGGTCAGACCGACGGGTCGCGACCGCAAGAGCGCTTTAAGCACCCCGCGGGTGGGGTGCAAGGCGCCGGCGAGCAGCAGCGCGAAACCGAGAGTCACCGCGGCCAGCAACAGCCGCCCTAGGGTCGCCGCCTGAATCTCCCCGAGTTCGTTGACTCCTGATCCGTCAGCTCAGGTGAACTCGCATGTCTCGCTTGCGCGTTTGCGACATCAGGAATGGAAAGTCCCAAGCTCAGCCCGATCAGCAACAGGCACTGTATGTGCCACATCGTCCAGGCTGTGTGAGTCTCTGCCATGTTGCTGGCCCGTCGTTGAACCGGGTAAACCGCGCCCAACGATAACATCGCTGTCCCTGACGCCGACCAAGGCCGGTGTCAGGGATTGGGCCATTAGGCCATTAGGCCATTAGGCCATTAGGCCATTAGGCCACAGCCTAGCCGAGATCGAAGCGGTCCGCATTCATGACCTTGACCCAGGCGGCGACGAAGTCGCGAACGAACTTCTCCTGGTTGTCATCCTGCGCGTAGACCTCGGCATAGGCACGCAGGATCGCGTTGGAGCCAAACACCAGATCGACCCGGGTTGCGGTCCACTTGACCTCGTCGGTCTTGCGGTCACGAATCTCGTACAGATTTGCGCCGACCGGCTCCCAGCGATACGCCATATCGGTCAGATTGACGAAGAAGTCGTTGCTCAGCACGCCCTCGCGCTCGGTGAAGACGCCGTGCTTGGTGCCGCCATGGTTGGTGCCCAAGACGCGCAGGCCGCCGACCAGCACCGTCATCTCAGGGGCGGTGATCCGCATCAACTGGGTGCGGTCGAGCATCAGTTCTTCGGCGGTGACTGCATAGTCCTTCTTTAGCCAGTTCCGATAGCCATCGTGGATCGGCTCCAGCGGCTCGAACGACTCGGCATCGGTCATTTCATCGGAGGCATCGCCACGGCCGGGAGCAAAGGGGACGCTGATCTCGACGCCCGCCGCCTTGGCCGCCTGCTCGATACCGACATTGCCAGCGAGCACGATGACATCGGCAACGCTGGCGCCGCTGTCAGCGGCGATGCCTTCGAGCACAGCCAGCACCTTGGCCAGCCGCTCGGGCTCGTTGCCCTCCCAGTCCTTCTGCGGGGCCAGACGGATGCGCGCCCCATTGGCACCACCACGCATGTCGGAGCCGCGGAAGGTGCGCGCGCTGTCCCAGGCGGTGGCCACCAATTCGCTGATGCTCAGGCCGCTGGCGGCAATCTTGGCCTTGACCGCCTCGATGTCATAGTCAGTGCGACCGGCCGGCACCGGGTCCTGCCAGATCAGGTCTTCCTGCGGCACATCGGGGCCGATGTAGCGCGCCTTCGGACCCATGTCGCGATGGGTGAGCTTGAACCAGGCGCGGGCGAAGACCTCGGAGAGATGGTCCGGGTCGTTGTAGAACCGCTCCGAGATCTCGCGATAGACCGGGTCCATCTTCATCGCCATGTCGGCATCGGTCATGATCGGGTTGTAGCGGATCGAGGGGTCTTCGACATCGACTGGCTTATCCTCTTCCTTGATGTCGACCGGCTCCCACTGCCAGGCGCCGGCCGGGCTCTTCTTCAGCTCCCACTCATGGTCGAGCAGCATCTTGAAGTAGCCGTTATCCCAGCGCGTGGGGCGGCTGGTCCAGGCACCTTCGATGCCGCTGCTCATGGTATCGCGACCGATACCGCGCTTGGTCTTGTTGATCCAGCCCAGGCCCTGATCCTCCAGCTCAGCGCCTTCCGGATCGGGGCCGAGCAGCGCCGCGTCACCGTTGCCGTGGCACTTGCCGACGGTGTGACCACCCGCGGTGAGGGCGACGGTCTCCTCGTCGTTCATCGCCATGCGCGCGAAGGTCTCGCGCACGTCGACGGCGGTCTTGAGTGGATCGGGGTTGCCGTCGACGCCTTCGGGGTTGACATAGATCAGCCCCATCATCACCGCGGCGAGCGGGTTCTCCAGGTCACGCTCACCCGAGTAACGACTGCCCTCGCTGTCGCTGGTCGCCAGCCATTCCTTCTCCGAGCCCCAGTAGGTGTCCTTCTCCGGATGCCAGATATCCTCGCGGCCAAAGCCGAAGCCGAAGGTCTTCAGGCCCATGGATTCATAGGCCACGGTGCCGGCGAGGATGATCAGATCGGCCCAGCTGATCTGGTTGCCGTATTGCTTCTTGATCGGCCAGAGCAGCCGGCGTGCCTTGTCGAGGTTGACATTGTCCGGCCAACTGTTGAGTGGTGCGAAGCGCTGGTTGCCGGTGCCGGCCCCACCGCGACCATCGGCGATGCGGTAGGAGCCGGCGGCGTGCCAGGCCATGCGGATCATCAGGCCGCCATAATGGCCCCAGTCTGCTGGCCACCAGGCTTGGCTGTCGGTCATCAGGGCGTGCAGATCTTGCTTGAGCGCGTCGACATCGAGCTGCTTGAGTGCTTCGCGATAATCAAAGGCCTCGCCCATGGGGTCGGTCTTGCGATCCTGTTGATGCAGGATGTCGAGGTTCAGTGCCTTCGGCCACCAGTCCATGACGGTGGACCCAGCGGCGGTGTTCGCGCCGTGCATGACTGGACATTGGCCGGCTGTGCTGATCGGGGTGTTTGCCATCTTTGCCTCTGCTTGTGGTGTCAACGAACTCGGTTTGGCGGCCAGTTGCTTGCCTGTCGGGTGCCTGCCTGTCGGGCGCCTGCTTGTCGAGTGCCCGTCAGGCAGGATTTCAGGCAGATTTTTAGGCTACGCACGAGCAGCATCGGTGGCTAATCGGTTTGCCGCATGCTCCTGATCGATATCACCGATTGCACCAGCTCGCCTGATAGAGCGAGACTCGGTTACCCGCTTCCAATGGTGTTAGCATCGACAAACTGTTGTTATGCCGATCGATCGATTCCTCGTGCTCCTGTTGCTGGCGATGGCCATCGGCATGTTCGCCACCTGGCCGACGATCCTCAGCGAAATCCCCGATGCCTGGTGGTTCGTCGATAACGAGCAGACGGTCCCGGTGGACTTCGATACACGAGCGATCGAGACTTTGCTCAGGGGCTTCGAGAACGACGAATTCTGGACTTGGACATGAGCAAGACACCCTGCCAATACGCCATCGTGCGCTTCATGCCCTATGTAGAGACGGGCGAGTTCGCTAACGTCGGGATACTGATGATGGCACCGGCGACAGGCTATTTTGGATTCAAGCTGCTGACCCGTCGCCATGGACGCATCACGAAGTTCTTCGCAGCGCTCGACGCTAAGGTATTTCGTCAGGCCATGTTCGAGCTCCAAGAGGAGCTGGAACGCGTTCACAGGCTGCTGAAGTCCGAGGGTTTTGATCGACACCCCAATACCAACGATAGCGAGCTCGCAAAGCGAATCTTCGCAGAGGTTCTACGCCCGCGCGAGACGATCATCCAATTTAGCGAGCAGCGCGTGGTGTTGGCGGATGATCCAATACAAACCCTGAAAGAGCTGTTTGCGTACTACGTCGAACGCAATTTCGTCACGAAAGAGTATCGCGAAACAGTCTTGGTTAGCGATCAAGCACGTCATTCAATGCAATCCCTATCGAGATCGCATTCTGATTGAAGTTGTAATCGATCAGCGTATCGCCGTAGCCGCTGAAGCCGACCAGATAGCCGCGCAACGGCCCGATGAGCTTCGGCGTCATCCAGCTCGCTCTGACAGCTCCCTTCGCTTCGGCCGGATTGCCGCGTGCCATCAGCGTGAAGCTGTGGCCGCGCCATTTATAGACGGCCGTGATGTCGCCATAGCCATAGTAATCAGTGATATCAGGGTTATCCTTATCCGCGCTTCAATCGTCGATCCTGATCCAAGGCCGGATCAAGAGCGCGAAGTTGTTCTTCAGCGGTCACCTGCATCGGCTTGCGAGCCGCTGTGTCAGATTCAAGTCGTGCGACACGGACCCGCTGTATTCTGCTCTGCGGTGTTGTCATGAGACCTGTTTGGCTGCTGTTCTTCGCCTTGTTGCTCCCCGTGTCCAACAGCTATGCCCCCAACAGCCATGCGTCAAACGGTCCCCCAGGGGGCGACCGAATGGCTGCGCTCGGTAGCGGCACGGCAAGCATGACGGAAGGCATGATGGAAGGCAGCACAACGGATGATGTGCAGAGCGGCATTGATCCGACTGCGACTGATCACTTGCCCTACCAGCTGAGCATCGAATCGCTCCCGGACCCCTTGCTGGAGCGCAGCATCACCGAGGCATCGATGCTCGAGCGCCTGCGCGAGTCGGCGCCGGTTGGACCATTCGGGCTGATCTCACGTGCCAACAGCGATATCGAGCGTATCGATCAAGTCCTGCGAAGCTTTGGCTACTACGATGCACTGATCAGTATCCGCATCGACGGCCGGGATCTCAGTGATCCCGGCTTGCTGACACAGCTCGAGCAGCGTGCACCCGCGACCAGCGTGGCGGTCGACCTGCGTATCGATCCTGGCCCTGTCTATCGGATCGACCGGGTGCAGCTCGAGGGTCCGGTACCACCCGTCGCCCGCGCGGCCTTTGCCCTGGAGCCTGGCGCGCTGGCCACCGCGCCCGAGGTGCTTGCCGCCGGCATCGCACTGCTCGACGCATTGCAAGAAGACGGCTTTCCGCTCGCGCAAGTCCCCCCACCCGAGGTCATCGTCAACCATTGGACAAGGACCATGGCGGTGACCTACCACATCGATCCCGGCAAACGCCTACCCCTCGGCGAGATCGAGATCATTGGACTCGAGCGTTTGCGCGAGGGCTATGTTCGGCGTCGGCTTGGCCTAACACCGGGGGAGGCGTTCAGCCCGCGCCGGCTCGAGGCCGCGCGACGGGCCTTGATCGCGAGCGATGCCCTAGCCTCGGCGCGATTGACCCCAGCGACCGCACCGGACGCCAGCGGACGTCTGCCGCTCCGACTCGAGGTCGTTGAGCGCCCGCTGCGGGTGCTCCGACTTGCCGGCGCCTACTCGAGCGATGAAGGTGGTAGCATCGCGGCGTCCTGGAGTCATCGCAACCTCTTTGGTGGCGCCGAACGCCTGACCCTGGGCGGCGAGGTCAGCCAGCTCTCCGCGGGGCCGATCGGCGATATCAACAATTTTGCCCGCGCCAGCCTGCGGATTCCCGATCTTTGGCGACGCGATCTCGATCTGCAGCTCGAGCTGGGCACGGTCAGCGAGCGCCTGGATGCCTACAACCGAGATGCGCTCACCGCATCGGCCCTGCTCAAGCATCGGGTCTCAGAACGGCTCAGCCTGGGCGCAGGGATCGGTGTCGAGCATGCGCGCATCGTCCAGGACGGGCCGGCTCAGGACTTTCGACTGCTGTCGCTCCCGATCACCGCCGACTGGGATTCAAGCGACGACCCACTCGATCCGCGCCGCGGCTGGCGACTGGCGGCACAGCTGACGCCAACCCCCTGGGTGCAAGGCGATGATGGCGACAACTTCGTCCGCACACGTCTGGTCGGCGCGACCTACTTCGACCTCTCGGCGCCGACAGCTGGCAACGAAGCGCCTGCATCGCCCGCATCGCCCTTATCGCCCGCATCGCCGACCGATGGGGCCACTCCCAAGCTGCTTGGACGCCGGGTCTTAGCACTGCGACTCGCCATCGGCCGCATCCTCGGTGCCAACGCGAGCGCCATCCCGCCCGATTGGCGTTTCTATGCCGGCGGCGGTGGCTCGGTGCGCGGCTATCCCTACCAGTCGATCGGTCCGCGCACCGCTAACGGCTCGCCGGCGGGCGGCGATGCCCTGGTCGAAGGCAGCCTGGAGCTGCGTCAGCGCATCGGCGCGCGCTGGGGCATCGCGACCTTCGTCGATGTCGGCGACGTCTCTGCGGACGGCTTCAGCGGGTTCGGTAACCTTGCCGTGGGCGTCGGGCTCGGCGCCCGGTTTCATACCCCGGTTGGTCCGATACGCATTGATCTGGCGAGCCCGCTGACCGAGGCGGAAGGCGATGCCTCGGTCCAGCTCTACATCGGCATTGGCCAGGCGTTCTGATGTCCCGCCAGCCCAGGCCCTTATGATGATGCGCAGGAACAGGAAACCGTTGCCACAGAAACGCTTGCACAAGCATCGGCAGCGCCAAGAACGGCTGCGCCAACAACATCTGAGCCAGCAGCGCTTTTGGATCTGGCTGAGGCTGGCCTTGGGTCCATCCCTAGCGCTCGTGCTTGGCGTGGGCCTGGTGATCGGCCTGAACAGCGAGCAGGGTCGCGACCTGATCGCGAGCGCGATCACAACGGCCAGCGCCGGCCGGGTCCATATCAGTGGTCTCGGCGGCAGGCTTCCGTTCGCGCCGCGGATGGAGTCGCTGGAGCTCGCCGACGCGAACGGCCCCTGGCTGCGCATCCAGCACGCCAAGTTGGAGCTCAATCCGGCCGCACTCTTGGCGGCTAAGCTCGAGATCCGTGCTCTCAAGGCCAGCGCCGTTGACCTACTGCGTCTGCCGCCGAGCAACAATGGCGCTAGCCGCGATTGGCCGCC
>CAZEZH010000033.1:0-27010 GCA_964516305.1 uncultured Halochromatium sp.
CTTTCGGAGCCGTTGAAGGCGATCAGGCCGGCCATCGAGATGAAGGAGGCGGCGGACATCCAGTCGGCGCCGGTGGCCATGCCGTTGAGGACGGGATGTACGCCCTTGCCAGCGACGTAGAACTCGCCGGTGGTGCCGGCGCGCGCCCAGATGGCGATGCCGATGTAGGTGGCGAAGGTGAAACCGACGACCGAATAGGTCCAGATATCGAGATTTGTCATGGGTGGCGGCTCCTGATTATTCTTCCACGTCGAATTTCTTGTCGAGCCGGTTCATACCGAACGCGTAGGTGAAGATCAGCACCAGGAAGACATAGATCGAGCCCTGTTGTGCGAACCAGAAGCCCAGCGGGTAGCCGCCGAGGTAAAATTGGTTCAGGGGCTCGACGAGCAGGATGCTGAATCCGTAGGAGACAATGAACCAGATGGTCAGCAGGATGGCTAAGAGGCGAATATTCGCCTTCCAATAGGCGGAACGGTTTTCGGGTGTCACCGCGTTGTCCCTCCCTCAAGAGTGTTGTTAGGTGAAAGGTTGTAGAGCCAACCGTTGTTCTTGGAGTATCGGTACGCGCTGCTGAGCAGACTCCCTCTAGCTTGGCGAGCGGTCGCGCATTGTGTTGCCCGGTACAATCCCCTGTCAACGATAAGGAGTCGGAACTGAAAGGTCTGAATATCCGAGAAAAAGTCTCGATTCGGAGTAGGGCTTGTTGCGCCGGAGACGATTTTAATGGCGAATCCGTGACCGATGCGGAGGTCTGCTTGGTCGCCGCTGGGTGATGCCTAACTCGCTTATAACCTATTGTTTTCATTGGTGAGCAGGGCAGCTTCCTGCTTTTGGTCGAGGCAGCCTGTTGCTACTGGCGCGCCTTTTCACTACCTTGGCGAGCTGGCGGGCAATCTGCCCTGCGTACATCTCACACGATGATCTAGGATGCGATGCGATACCTGAGTACACGCGGCGGCGTTGAACCGGTCGACTTTGCCGACGCGGTGATGATGGGTCTGGGGACCGACGGCGGATTGCTCGTGCCTGAGCGAATCCCGAGTCTGTCTGCGGACAGTCTACGGAACTGGTCTCAGCTCAGCTTCCAGCAGCTGGCTGTTGAGGTCCTGTCGCCATTCGTCGGTGATAGCATCCCCCGCGCCGACCTCGTCGACCTGGTTGAGCGTTCCTACTCGACCTTCTTGCATCCAGAGGTGACACCGCTGGCGGAGCATGGTGGCCGGCAGTGGCTCGAACTCTTCCACGGTCCAACAGCGGCGTTTAAGGACGTCGCGCTGCAGCTGCTCGGCAACCTGTTCGAGTATCTGATCGCCCGCGAAGACGGCGTGCTCCGCATCCTTGGCGCGACCTCAGGCGACACCGGCTCGGCTGCGATCTATGGTGTCCGTGGCAAGGCCGGGATTGACATCTTCATCCTGCACCCAAAGGGCCGCGTTTCGCCGATCCAAGAACGGCAGATGACCACGGTGCTCGATGCCAACGTCCACAATATCGCGGTGCAGGGCACCTTTGATGACGCCCAGCGCATCGTCAAGACCCTGTTTAACGATCTACCCTTTAAACGCAGTTACCGGCTCGGTGCCGTCAATTCGATCAATCTGGCGCGCATTCTGGCGCAGACGATCTACTATTTTTACGCTTGGGGGCGGATCAGCGGCGGTGATCCCGAACGCCGCGTCAGCTTTTCGGTTCCGACCGGCAACTTCGGCGATGTCTTCGCCGGTTGGCTCGCAAAACGCATGGGTCTGCCGATCGACCGGCTGATCATTGCGACCAATCGCAACGATATCCTGAGTCGCTTCGTGGCCTCTGGCGTTTACCAGGCCGGCGAGGTGTTTCATACGCTGAGTCCAGCGATGGATATTCAGCTGGCATCGAATTTCGAGCGTTATCTCTACTATCTGCTCGACGAAGACCCTGCGGCGGTGCGGGCCTTGCTGGCAGAGATGGAACAGACCGGGCAGTTGCAGGTCGATGGTGAGCGGCAGCGACGAGTGGCCGAGGATTTCGATGCGCGCGCGGTCTCTGATGCCGAGACGCTCGCCGAGATCCGCCGTGTCTACGCGGCGAGCGGTTATATCCTCTGTCCGCACACCGCGGTGGGTGCAGGCGCGGCGGCCGACAACGCTGAGGCGGTGGTGTTGGCGACCGCGCATCCGGCCAAGTTCGATGCCGCCGTGGTCGAGGCCATCGGTATTGAGCCAGCACCGCCGCGCTCGCTGCAGGGACTGCTCGAGCGCGAGACACGCTGTGCCGACCTGCCCGCCAACGCCGAAGCGGTGAGCCGTTTTATGTGCGAGACCCTGGGGGCTGTCGCCGATTGATCGGCGCCCGCTCCCGTTTGCTCCCACTCTAGTCGAACGCCCAGCCTGTTTACCCGACTCCGCGAGTCCCCAGATCCCGTGATCCAAGACGACGACCAACGCATCCTGATCCTCGATACCACGCTGCGCGATGGCGAGCAGACGCAAGGTGTCTCCTTCTCGCCTGATGAGAAGGTGAACATCGCCAAAACGCTGCTTGAGTTGCTGCGCGTTGACCGGATTGAGGTTGCCTCGGCGCGGGTCTCCGAGGGCGAGCTGGCGGCGGTCGCCCAGATCATCGACTGGGCCCAGGCGAAGGGTCTGGATGGACGCGTTGAGGTGCTCGGCTTCGTCGACGGTGGCCGCAGCATTGACTGGATTCGACGCGCTGGTGGTCAGGTCATCAACCTGCTTGCTAAGGGTAGCGAGAAGCATTGCTGCATCCAGCTTGGCAAGACGCCCGAGCAACATGCCGATGATGTGCGGGCCAACATCGAACTCGCGCGCGAGCGCGGGCTGCAAGTGAATCTGTACCTTGAAGACTGGTCGAACGGCTATGCCGATAACGCTGGGTACGTCTACGCACTGATCGAGTCGCTCGCCGAGAGCGGTGTTGGGCACTTCATGCTACCGGATACCCTTGGGGTGATGACCCCGGAGCGGGTGTTTACGGCGATGTCGGACATGATCCGCCGCTTCCCCTCGAGCCGTTTTGACTTCCATCCTCACAATGATTATGGGCTCGCCACCGCCAACGTCTTTGCCGCGGCTCAGGCCGGAGCGGCAGCGGTGCACTGTACGGTCAACTGTCTCGGTGAGCGCGCCGGCAACGCCTCGCTTGCGGAGGTGGTAGTGAATCTCCGCGACCAGCTCGGCTTGGAGATCGGCATCGACGAGAACCATCTGGGCCACGTGAGCGAGCTGGTGCAGTACTTCTCAGGCAAGCGCATCGGCGACAATGCGCCGATCGTGGGTGACGATGTCTTCACCCAAACTGCCGGCATCCATGCTGACGGCGATAACAAGGGCAGTCTGTACTTCACCAAACTGTCGCCAGAGCGTTTTGGGCGCCGACGCGTCTATGCGCTTGGGAAGCTGGCCGGCAAGGCCTCACTGGCAAAGAATCTGGAGCGCATCGGCATCACGCTCTCGGAGGAGAATCAGCGCAAGGTGCTCAAGCGGATCGTTGAGCTGGGTGATTCCAAGAAGACCATCACTGCCGATGATCTGCCGTTCATCATCGCCGAGGTGCTCGAGAGCAAGGACTATAGCCATGCCGAGTTACTCGCCTGTAACGTCTCCTCGAGCTACGGACTGGAGTCGACGGCGAGCATCAAGATCTGCCTGCGTGGTGAGCATCTAACCGCGACCGGCAGCGGTAACGGTGGTTTCGATGCCTTCAACAAGGCACTGGCGCGAGTGGTCAGGACCCAGGGGCTGAGCTTGCCTGAGCTGGTCGACTACGAGGTGCGCATCCCTAAGAGCGGTCGCTCTGATGCGCTGACGGAGTGCGCGATCACCTGGGCCGACGAGCGTGGCCAGTTCAAGACCCGCGGTGTTCACGCGAATCAGGTCTTCGCAGCGATCGGTGCGACCATGCGCATGCTGAACCTGACGGTCCATTGGTCACTGAAGCGTCAACGTGATTTGGCCGACGCCGCTGCCGAGTCCGCGGCTTAAGCGCTTTGCTTGTCTACCACCGGATTTCCGATGAAAAAGAAGCTGAATCTCCTGCTGTTGTCCGTGTTTTGGTCGCTGGTACTGGCTCTGGCCATGACGCTGATCGGCTTTCTGCATCAGGCGCCTGTCGATCTCACCGAGGCGAGCGCTGGAGGGGTGGTCTGGTTGCGGGTGCTCTACCTCTTTGTCGGCTGGTTCGGCTTTTCGATGGTCGTGATGCTCGTCGGTGCGCTGCTCTATGTCGGTAGCACCAGGCTGCGCGGACGAAGCGAACGCTGAGCCTTGTCCGCCGTCTCGGTCTCGATCTTCGCCGAGATCGAGCAGAGACTGCTCCGAGTCGATCAGACCTTCGCCCAGAAGTGATCCAAGGCATGGAACAGGGCCTGCGGCTGCTCCCACTGCGGAAGCCCAAGATGCGGCCCGAGATTGTCGAGCTGCCAGTTGGCTTGGCGCGAGACCAAACCGTCGAGCTGCTCAAAGGTCACGTAGGGATCGCGGTCTGCGATCGCCAGCACCGGTATATTGGTTAGCCGTGCGTAGAGTTTGTCGACGGCGTTGCGGGTGAACAGCTTGGTTGATAGGAACACCAGCGGCGCATAGCGTGCACCGGGCTGATGGGAGGTGGCATAGGCATAGTCCAGGAAGGCCTGTGGTGGCTCGCCGTTGAAGGACTTGCCCAGGTAGTAGCGGATGCTGCGTCTCGAGGCGACGAGATCATACAGCCCTTGGCTCCAGGGTCGAGCCCCGAGCAGCTGATGCAGGCCGCGACTGGTGATCGGTGAGGGTAGGGCGCGCTGCGAGAAGCCCGTTGGTGAGATCAACACCAGTGAGGCGACGCTGGCCGGCGAGCCGAGTGCGGCGCGGGCGGCGAATTCGCTACTCAATGAGAGGGCGAGTAGGTCGGCTGGAGCTTGCACCACCTCTTCCAGCAAGACTCGAATCGCATTCGCAAAGATCTCGGGGCTGTAGGCCCGATCGGCGCGCTCGGAATGGCCAAAGCCCGGCAGGTCGATGCTGTAGACCGGCCGGGTGCCAGCGTAATGCTCGAAGATCGGCTTGACCTCGTAGGTGCTTGGTGCGGCATTGATGCTATGCACAAGCACCAGCGGCCGGCCTTCGCCGCGCTGGTCATGGTAGTACAGGATGCGCCCGGCCTGAGAGGTCCGCAGCTGCGCGCGTGGCGCATTGACGGCCTCAGGCAGGGGCAAGGTCTTGGACGATTGACTCATAGCAGGGAGACGTCTTTCCGCGGGTGGCAAGCTTTGGGCTCTGATAAGAACCGCGAAAACTGGCCGGACAATCCAATTAGCATACGCCGGACGATCAAGACTGTCCGTGTTAACCGAGGAGCTTTCTGATGAACCCGGAAAAGGTTGTCTTTGGATTCTTCATCCTACTCGCGCTCACACTGAATTTTGGCTTTGTCTACGGTGAGATCGACAATCTGGGCCATCATCATCCCTGGGAGTACGCGGGGGTGCTGGTGGTGAATCTGATCGCGACCGTGCTCAAGCTTGGCGACCGCTCGCAGATGGGTGCGGTGCTGTTGGCGACTAGCTTGGTGGCGATGCTGCAGCTGGTTGCCGGCGCAGTGCTCTGGACCATCGCAGCCCACGCCTCGGCCGATGGTTTCACCGCGGGTGATCTCTCCAGCGTCGTCTCGCTCGCTGCCGGGGCCCTGGTGGCCAATGTCGTCTCTGTGATCCTGTTGATCATCGAGACGACCATGCTCCGGCGTTGATCGCCAACTGTCGCCTCAGCTTGAGCCAGCCAGTCAGTGGATAGCATCATTTTTCTCGTGCTGCGGCGGATGCGCACGCCGCTGTTGACGCTGATTGTGCTCTATTCGATCGCGATCATTGGTCTGGTCTTGATCCCGGGGCGCAATCCGGATGGTAGCGTCTGGCATCTGAGCATCTTCCATGCATTCTACTTTGTCAGCTACATGTCGACGACCATCGGCTTTGGCGAGCTGCCGCAAGAGTTCAGCGATGCGCAGCGCATCTGGGTGATCCTCTGCATCTATGCCACCGTGATCGGTTGGCTGTATTCGGTCGGCTCGATGATCGCGTTGCTGCAGGACAAGGCTTTGCGCCGAACCATGGAAGAGCGGCGTTTTGCAGGACTTGTTCGGCGCATCAAGGAGGAGTTTTATCTTGTCTGCGGTTATGGCCAGACCGGCAGTGGGCTGGTGCGGGCGCTGACCGAGCGAAATCAGCGTGCGGTGGTGCTTGACAACAATCCAGAGCGGATTGATCTGTTCAAACTGGAGTCGCTGCCCGAATTCGTCCCGGCGCTGCGCGCCGATGTGCGCCGCCCTGACTCCCTGCTCTTGGCGGGGCTGCGCAGCCCTTATTGTGCTGGGGTGCTGGCGCTGACCTCCTCGAACGAGGTCAACCTGAGGGTGGCCCTGGCGGCAAAGCTGATGCATCCCGATGCGAAGGTAATCTGCCGCGCTGACTCGCATGATATCGAGGCCAATATGGCCTCGTTTGGCACTGACCACATCTATGATCCTTTCGATATCTTTGCCCGCTATCTGAGCACTGCGATCGAGTCGCCCTGTCTAACCACGTTGCAAGACTGGCTTGGCCAGTTGTATAGCTCGATGATGCCAGAGCCGATCTATCCTCCGGCGGAGGGACTCTGGATCATCTGCGGCTATGGTCGGTTCGGCAAGGCGCTCTACGCCCAGCTCGCTAAGCAGGGGGTGGAGCTGATCGTGGTCGAGATGGAACCGGAGCGCACCGGCCTGCCGTTGGGGCCACTGATCAAGGGGCGTGGCACGGAGGCGGTGACGTTGGAGCAGGCGGATATCCATCGTGCGGTGGGCATTGTTGCAGGTACGGATAACGACGCGAATAACCTGTCCATCATCATGACGGCCAAGGATCTGAATCCTGATCTGTTCACGGTGGTCCGGGAGAATCAGCTCATGAACGAAGAGCTGTTCAAGGCCGTTGAGGCCGACATCCTGATGCATCCGAGCCTGATTGTGGCGCAGCGTATCCGCACCCTGCTCAGCGCGCCGCTGCTCTCCGAGTTCGTCATACAGGCCGAAAAGGAGCCTGATGGCTGGTCTTGTGAACTGGTCAGTCGGATCATCGCGCTGGTTGAGACGAGACCGCCGATCCTGTGGGAGCTGCAGGTTGGCGAAAGCTTCGGCCTTGCCGCCCGGGACCTCAAACACCAGGGCCATGAGCCGACGCTCGGCGACCTGTTGCGCGATCCGCGCAATCGGGACGAGCGATTGCCAGCGATCTGTCTGATGCATAAACGCGGCGCTAGCCATCGAACACTACCAGACCACGGCGAGCGGTTGCGCACGGGCGATCAACTGCTGCTATGCGGACGGACGGGGGCCCATGATTGGATGCAGTGGACGCTCAACAATCCGGATGTGCTCACCTATGTGGTGACCGGTGTTAGCCTGCCCCGGGGGAGCGTCTGGCGCTGGCTGAGCCAACGTCGAAACCATCGCAATGAGGTGGCCTAAATGAACGATCTATTGCAGCGTCTCGACCGAGATCATCGCCGGCTCGAGCAGTTGCTTGGCCTGCTCGAAGGGCTGCTCGATGAGTTCCGCGATGGGCTTGAGCCTGACTACGAGCTGATGTGCGAGTTGATGGAGTACGTGATTGACTACGGGGATCAGGTGCATCATCCCAGCGAAGATCTCATCTTTGAGCGGGTTTTGGCACAAGAAGGGTCCGGACATGCGATTCTGCAGCAATTGACGCAGCAGCATCAGTCTCTGGCCCAGACCAACCGACGGTTCAAGGAATCGCTGGAGGGCATTGTGCACGAGGAGGTGTTGCGCCGAGACGAGGTCGAGCGCCGGGGGCGCGCGCTTATCGCCCAGCTGCGCGAGCACATGCGCATTGAGGACGAGCAGGCGTTTCCATTGGCCGAGGCCTGCTTGCCGGAAGCTGCCTGGAACGAACTGTGGGCCGCGGCGCCAAAGGCTCAGGACCCGGTCTTCGGTCAGGATGACCCCCAGCGATTCCGTGCAATCCTCCGTCAGCTCAAGAGCCTGCGCGAGGCGTGATTCGCGAACAGGCCGTGGCCGCAAACCCAGGAACGTCTGCCATGCATAACGATAATTGCGCAATCCAGTTGAAACCCGGCTCGGTGCGCGCCAATCTGTGCAGCTGGTGAAGACGATCAAGGAAAACGTGCAACCCATGGGAATCCGATGAAATACAAGAGCGTTGTCGGCTTTGAGCACGACATGTCCGAACACCTCGGTGTACTGATGTTAAACCTTGGTACACCAGAGGCGCCGACCCCGACGGCCGTTCGCCGCTATTTGGCAGAGTTTCTTAAAGACCCGCGTGTGGTCGAGGTGCCGCGGCCGGTCTGGTGGCTGATCCTGCATGGGGTGGTCCTGCGCGTCCGCCCGAGCCGCTCGGCGAAGGCCTATCAGGCGGTCTGGACCGACAAGGGTTCACCGCTGCTCGACGTCGCTCGTCGGCAAGCTGCGGGTCTGCAGACCTTATTGACCGAGCGGTTCGGGGACAATATCCACGTTGAGCTTGGTATGCGCTACGGCAAGCCATCGGTTCCTGAAGCTCTGGGGCGGCTTAAGAGCCAAAATGTGCGCCGGTTGCTGGTGCTGCCGCTCTACCCCCAATACTCGGCAACGACCACGGCTTCGACCTTTGACGCGGTGACCAATGAGCTGACGACCTGGCGTTGGCTACCCGAGCTGCGTTTCATCAACCATTACCACGATGAGCCTGGCTACATCGACGCGCTTTGCGACAGCATCCGCGCCGCCGTCGCCGAGAAGGGCGAGCCAGAACGGCTGCTGTTCTCATTCCATGGCATCCCGAAGCGCTATTTCATGGCTGGCGACCCCTACCACTGTCATTGCCATAAGACGGCTCGCCTGGTGGCCGAGCGCCTGCAGCTGGAAGACGACCGGTGGATGGTCTCGTTCCAGTCGCGGGTGGGTCGTGATGAGTGGCTACAGCCTTATACCGACGAAACCCTAAAGCTTTGGGGTGCTGATGGGGTGGAGAGCGTTCATGTGATCGCGCCCGGCTTTTCGGCCGATTGTCTCGAGACCCTCGAGGAGATCAATGTCGAGAACCGCAGCTACTTCATTGATGCTGGCGGTAAGGAGTATCACTACATTCCTTGCCTGAACGATGATCCCGCGCATCTCGAGACGCTGGCCGGCCTGATCGAGCGCCATTGCGGCGGTTGGCCCGAGGTCGAGCGACTCGCGCAAGCCGAAGCGGCCTGATCTTGGCGATCTCTCGGCGGGGTAATCTTGGCGCGCGGTTGGCGGCAGAGTGCAATCGCGGCATCACCACGGCCGTTGGTTGGGACGCGCTGGCCGCAACTGGTTGTCGGACTGGCGGTGATCGCCGCATTGCAAACTTGGTTGGTGTCCGCACCTGATTCTGCAGACTAAAGCCCTCACGGAGTCGCCGACCGATGGAACAGCATCCGCTGCCGACCGAGATCAATCTGCATCAACAATCCCGCATCCTCGAGATCGCCTACGACGACGGTGCGCGCTTCCGACTACCCTGCGAATACCTGCGCGTCTACTCGCCCTCGGCCGAGGTGCGTGGCCATACCCCGGACCAGGCCAAGCTTCAGGTTGGCAAGGAAGAGGTCAATATCACCGATCTCCAGCAGATCGGCAGTTATGCGGTGAAGATCGTCTTCGACGACGGCCATCGCTCTGGCCTTTACGACTGGCAGTACCTGTATAAGCTCGGCCGCGGCTGGCAGCCGATGTGGCTCGACTACCTGGATCGGCTCAATGATGTTGGCCGCAAACGCACCGCGCCCGACCCGTTTGAGGTGCTGCGCGAGCGGGGGGAGCAGCCCTCCGAACTGCCGGAGGTGAACCAGGTCAGCCAGCCTGCAGGGTCCTGATGGCGCTGCCAGCGCAGCGGAATCCGTTGTCTGTCTTTGCTCTCATGGCCGGGCTAGCCGCTTTCGCAGCCCCAGTCAGGCCAAGCAAACCGATTGCGTCCGCCGTTCTTAGCGCAGTAGAGCCGCTTGTCGACCTGAGCCAGCAGGCTGTCCGCCGGCATCAGGCTGCTTGGTTGGCAGCGCGTAGCACCCAAGCTAACCATCACCCAGGGTGAGACGCTCGAGGCGCCATGCGTGATACAGGCTGTTTCGATGCTAGCGCGCAACTTCTCCGTTAATTCCGCCAGATGTTCCGCGTTGGCACCTGGTAACGGGCAGATAAACTCTTCACCACCGAAGCGAGCGAGCGATCGACTCGCCCGCGCGCCTGCGACGCTCATGCATGATCCGAGCGACCTGGTGTAGACAGTCATCACCCTGCAGGTGACTGTATCAGCGCCCGCGACGACGCCCAGCCACGCGCAACCGCAGGGCATTCAGCTTGATGAAGCCGGTGGCGTCGCTCTGATCGTAAGCACCGGCGTCATCCTCAAAGGTCGCGATCGACTCATCGAACAGGCTGTCGCTGTCTGACTGGCGACCCACCACCAGCACATTGCCCTTGTAGAGCTTGAGCCGAACCTGGCCGTTGACCACACGCTGACTCTCGTCGATGGCGGCCTGCAGCATCATCCGCTCTGGACTGAACCAGTAGCCGTTGTAGATCAGCGTGGCGTAGCGCGGCATCAGCTCGTCTTTCAGGTGCGCGGCCTCGCGGTCGAGGGTGAGGGATTCCATCGCCCGATGTGCCTTGAGCATGATGGTGCCGCCGGGTGTCTCGTAGCAGCCGCGCGACTTCATGCCCACGTAGCGGTTCTCAACGATGTCGGCGCGGCCGATGCCGTGCTCGCCACCGATGCGATTGAGCTCGGTGAGGACCTCGGCGGGGGACATCGGCTTGCCATCGATGGCGGTGATGTCGCCGGCGCTGTAGGTCAGCTCGACCTCCTGCGGGGTGTTGGGTGCATCGACGGGGTCGCGCGTCCAGCGCCACATGCCGCTGCCTGGCTCGACCCAGGGATCTTCCAGGTCATAGCCCTCGTAGGAGATGTGCAGCAGGTTGGCGTCCATCGAATAAGGCGACTTGGTACCGTCGCGCTTCTGCTCGACCGGCACCCCGTGCTCAGCGGCATAGGCCATCAGCTTCTTGCGCGAGAGCAGATCCCATTCGCGCCAGGGCGCGATGATCTTGATGTCGGGCCTCAGCGCCAGCGCGTTGATCTCGAAGCGGACCTGGTCGTTGCCCTTGCCGGTGGCGCCGTGGCTGATGGTATCGGCGCCGGTCTCGGCGGCGATCTCGACCAGGCGCTTGGCGATCAGCGGCCGGGCGATCGAGGTGCCGAGCAGGTATTCGCCCTCGTAGATGGCGTTGGCGCGGAACATCGGATAGACGAAGTCGTGCACAAACTCCTCGCGCAGATCTTCGATGTAGATCTCTTTGATGCCGGCGGCCTCGGCCTTGGCGCGGGCCGGTTCGACCTCTTCGCCCTGGCCGATGTCGGCGGTGAAGGTGACGACCTCGCAGTCGTATTCGTCCTGCAGCCAGCTCAGGATCACAGAGGTGTCGAGCCCGCCAGAGTAGGCGAGGACGACCTTGTTCACGGAATCGCGTGCCATGGAAAAACTCCTAGTCTCATCTCAATGCGCCAGTATACGCATGCGCAGGGGCTTGCCGAGGGCCGCTGCGGTGCTGAAAAGAACGACTTCAGCCTGGGCACCTTCACCAGATCTTCATCGCTCGTGCATCCTTTCGCAACAAACGCGCGAGACCATTGCGGCCACATCATCATAATGGGCCTGGGCAACATGAGTCAGGTGAAATATCTACGGCCGCTAAAGTACCGAAGCATCTGGATCTCGGACGTCCATCTCGGGTTTCGCGGTTGCCAAGCCGAGTTCTTACTCGATTTTCTGCAAGCGACTGAATGCAAGCAACTTTACCTGGTCGGCGACATTATCGACGTCTGGGCCATGAAGAGCGGTCTGTTCTGGCCGCAGGCACACAACAACGTCGTTCGCGCGGTTTTGGACAAGGCCCGCAGCGGCACCGAGGTGATCTACGTACCGGGCAACCACGATGAGATCCTGCGCGATCATCTGGGCTCCGAATACGGCAATGTCCGACTCCAGGATGAGCTGGTGCATACCACCGCCGATGGTCGATCCTTCCTGATCATGCATGGGGATAAGTTCGATCAGGTGGTGCAGAACGGCCGCTGGCTGGCGATGCTGGGGTCGCGGCTCTATGACCTGTTATTATCGGCCAATCACCGGCTCAATGCCGTGCGCAGACGATTCGGCTTTGGCTACTGGTCGCTCGCGGCCTTCCTCAAGCATCGGGTCAAGAATGCCGTCAATTATATCGGCAACTTTGAGGAGGCCGTGGCCGATGAGGCACGGCAGCGCGATGTCGACGGGATGATCTGTGGCCATATTCATCATGCCGAGATCCGGGAGATCGATGGTGTGACCTACTGCAACTGTGGTGATTGGGTCGAGAGCTGCACGGCGCTGGTCGAGCATCACGACGGGACTATCGAGCTGCTGCGCTGGACAGAGGCCCATCAGGTGCTGACATCCGATCAGCCGCTGGCTAAGCCGCAGCCAACGCCACGCCCCGCTGCCGCCGCAGCAGCCGTGGCTGCCCGCCTGAGCTAAGGCCGATCCGTTTCTGGCGCGGTTTGTTTCTGGCCAGACCCCTCTGCGGTTTACCGGGTGAAGCGTCGTTCAGGTTGGGTCTGAGCCAAGGTCTTTGTGCTTTCTCTCAGGCAGGCCTGCGAGGTAGCGCTGCCAGTCAAATGCGTGCCCGGGATCGGTCTTGCGGCCTGGGGCAATCTGTTGATGGCCTGTGATCCGGTCTGCCGTGATGGCCGGATAGCGGGCGCGGATCAGCGCAGTCACCTCAGCGAGCCGGTCGTACTGGGCGTCGGTAAAGACGATGTCGTCAGCCCCCTCGAGTTCGATGCCAATACTGTAGTCGTTGCACTCTGGGCGGCCCTGGAACGACGAGCGGCCGGCATGCCAAGCACGTCGTCCAAGTGCGACGAACTGTAGCAGTTCCCCATCCCTGCGGATCAGCAGATGCGCCGACACCCGTAATCCCGCGACGCTGGCGAAAAACGGGTCGGCGCTCGGGTCGAGCCGATTCTGAAACAGATGTTCGATCCACGGACCACCGAAGCACCCGGGCGGCAAGCTGATGTTATGGATGACCAAGAGGTCGGGTTCGATGCCGTCTGGTCGCTCGTCGGCGTTTGGAGAGGGTACCCAGCGAGCAAGACTCAAGCGGTCAGCATCATCGAGTCCAAGGTTGGTTTTAATCAGCGGCCTGAGTTTGCCAGCTGATGGTGCTGGTAAGTGCTTAGCCCGGCCGGGCGTTCCGTTTTCTGTTCGCATTCTGTAGTTCTAGAGCCCAAACTATTGGCAAGAATCACGGTCTCTGGTGGTCGAATGGTCACCATGGGCCGGATGCGTCGTCAAGCCATCTTGGCCCGACATCTGGTGTGTAGAAGCCCTGTCTATGCAGGGTCCGCGAGCGGATGGGCTGGCTAACCGATTGCGATCTCTGCCTCCTGCTCACTGTGCTGCTAAGACAAACGCTCCAATATTAGGCGCTGAGGACCCGATCTGATGACCACTGCTGTAACAACCTCCGACCCAAGTGCAGAGACGCTGTCTCGGCATCTTCCGCCACAGGCGCTGATTGAGGCACAAGTGCGCGAGGCCTTGGCAGAGGATCTTGGTGACGGCGACCTCACCGCTCAGCTGCTGCCGGAGCAGGCGGCGGCGCGCGCCGAGGTGATCACGCGCGATGATGCGGTGCTCTGTGGTACGGCCTGGTTCGATCAGGTATTCCGTCAGCTTGACCCGCGGGTCGAGATCGAGTGGCATGCGCGCGATGGCGAGCGGATGCTGCCTGGACAGTTCCTCTGCTCAGTGCGAGGCAATCTACGCCAGCTGCTGACCGGCGAGCGCACCGCGCTCAACTATCTGCAATTGCTCTCCGGCACTGCGACCTGCGCCCGCCGCTATGCCGATGCCGTGGCTGGTCTTCCGGTGCGTATCCTCGACACCCGCAAGACCTTGCCAGGGCTGCGGCGTCAGCAGAAATACGCGGTTCTCTGCGGCGGCTGTGACAACCATCGCATGGGGCTGTTCGACGCGATCCTGATCAAGGAGAACCACATCAGCGCGGCGGGATCGATCCGCGCGGCGATCGCGGCGGCGCGCAACGTGGCGGGTGAGGCGCCGGTCGAGATTGAGGTCGAGTCCTTGGATGAGCTGAGCGAGGCCCTAGACGCTAGCGTCGAGCGTGTGCTGCTCGACAACTTTGGATTGCCAGAGCTGCGGCGTGCGGTCGAACTGACAGCTGGCCGCTCACGGCTCGAGGCATCTGGCGGCATCAGTTGGGATCGACTGCGGGTCATTGCCGAGACCGGAGTTGACGACATCTCCGTGGGGGGCTTGACCAAGCATGTCGAGGCGGTCGACCTTTCGATGCGTCTGTTCGACCCGGAGGTTGCGATTTGCAAGACCTATCGCGAGCGTCTGGAGGATTGATATTAGCAACTATTAATTTTAGAAAACGCTAATATAATAATTCCTGTTGTCGCAAGAAACGCGGCGACGCTTGCAAACCAGACAAAATCGAATTCGGAGAATATAGATGAAAAAGCTTGCTACTGCCGCAGCCGTTGCCGTTCTTCTTGGTGTGTCCGCTTCTGCTAGTGCATGGTGGGGTGGTCCTGGCTATGGTGGCCCGGGTTACGGAAACGGTTGGGGCGACGGCATGGGCGACATGTTCAGTGACATGTTCGGTGATGGTTATGGCGACTTCAACATGAGCATGAGCGGTGGTGGTCGCGGCTATGGTCGTGGGCGTGGCTACGGTCGCGGTTATGGTGACGGCTACGGCTACGGCTATAGCAACCCGTACTACGGCGGCTACGGCGCTCCCTATTACGGAGCCCCTTATGGTGCAGTCCCCTACGGCGCAGCTCCTTACGGCGCGCCGGCTGCTCCTGCTGCCCCGGCAGCACCTGAAGCCAAATAAGCTGAGTCCGTCTCTAGCCTAAAGGCCTCGGAGTCCGGCGGCCGCCCCCAAAGCTGGGGTCGGCCGCCGGATTTTTTTGCGTTTTGCCCGCGCTCCGGTGAGACTCGACTAGGCGATCAATAATAAGCTGCTGTAGGCGAGACCGAGTCCGATAGCGGATGCAACGATGACGTCGGTTGGATAGTGCAGGCCGAGCACGACGCGCGATGCTGCGACTAACAAGGTAAAGGGGATCAGGAGCCACCCGAGCTTGGGATAGTAGAAGAGCGCGATCGTCGAAAAGTTGACCGCATGGAGTGTGTGTCCAGACGGAAAACTGAAGCGATCGAGTGGTGGTACACTGGCTGCGATATCGGCTGCGTAGTGGCAAGGGCGGATGCGACGGGTTCGGCCCTTCAGGCTCTTATAAAGAATGAGAGCGATTCCGCCCATGAGCAACATATGCAAGGCCGCCTCGAGTCCATCGAGGCCGTCGACGATCGGCAGCACGGCGATGAGGCTATACCAGAACACACCATTGCCAAGCCGGCTGATGAGCGCGAAGGGACGCAGTAGCCAGGGGCGTTGATGGGCTCGGTTCCAACGCCGACAAAAGGGTGTTTCTAGCTCATTCAGCAGTCGCAGGAATGGGTTCATGGCGCTCACCCCGGTTGCTGGCGCATTCGATCACAGAGAATAGATAGTCTTCGAGATCGCGTATGACGCGGTCCCAACTCAGCAATTCTGCGGTTCGCCGAGCCTCTTGCCCCAACTGCCGGAGCTGCGCGCGGTCAGCGGCGGCCTGTTCGGCCTGCAGAAGAAAGGCAGCGCGATCGGCCATGGGCACACTATAGCCGTTTTGGCCATGGTGCAGGTGCTCCCGAGCGGCGGCGTAGTCAAATGCAAGCGGCGCGATACCGCTAGCCAGTGCTTCGGTGAGAACGTTGCCGAAGGTCTCGGTTAAGCTGGGAAAGACAAAGAGATCTGCCGAGGCGTAATGTTCGGCCAACGCCTCCCCGACCTTGGCGCCAGTGTAGACATGCTGTGGATGCTGGCGGCGCAGATGGGCAAGTTCCGGCCCATCGCCGACGAGCACACAGCGGCTGTTGGGCTGTGCTTGTTGAATGCGCTCAAAAGCATCGATTGCAAGATCGATGTGCTTTTCGGCGGCGATTCGCCCGACATAGAGCGCGACTAGTGTTTCCTCATCGCCGCCCCAAGAGGCGCGCAGCGCCGAGCTGCGATAACCCGGCGAGAAGCGTTCGGTGTCGACGCCGCGGCTGAGTACGTGCAGGTTAGTAAAGCCGGCGGCCGCGAGCTCGTCTTGTAGCGCTTGGGTTGGAACCAGGGTCGCACCGGAACGGTTGTGGAACCGTCTGAGTACACTGATGATCGGGCGCATCAGCAAGCCAGCCCCGTAATGGCTGCAGTACTGCTGGAACTGGGTGTGAAAACCGGTGAGCGTCGGGATGCCTTGACGCCTGGCGACCCGCAGGGCGCTGTGACCGAGCGGACCCTCGGTAGCGATGTAGACCGCATCGGGTCGAGCGTCGCGCCATCGACGTTGAAGCTTGCCGGGTGCCGGCAAGCCAAAGCGAAGCCCTCGGTAGCCGGGCAAGGGTATACCGTCGACCAGTAGCTCCTGTGACTGGTGCCTGCTGCGTCGATCCACCGGCTGGCGCGGGCGCACCAGGCTGACGTGATGTCCACAACGCTCGAGGCCACGCGCGAGTTGAGCCAGGGTATTGGCGACGCCGTTGATCTCTGGTGGAAAGGTTTCAGTGACCAGCGCGACATGGAGCCTTGGTCTCGCTTCCGCTGGCCGTTGATCTTGTGCGCTGTCGTTGCCTGGATTCACGGCGTTGCGGCCTCCGGCCCTCGGCGTTTAGCGCTGGCCCTGGCCACGATGGGGATCTCGAGCGTTTCTGCGATTCGCGTCTCGCACTCGGTTGCGAGCTTGCGTCGATCTATACCTGCACCGACGATAGGCGCCAGGAAGTGAACCTGAACATTGGTGCCCGGCTGGCACAGCACGCGCCAAAGACTCAGGATCAGCGTGTCATCATTGATGAACGGGGCGATCAGATCGGGCTCAGCATTGGTTCCATAGCGAATTGCCACCGGCTGCACGTCGACCCCCGGCTGCTGACCTGCTGCGAGCAATCGTGGGTAGAAGCCGCGCAGTTGACGACCATCACTGGTGGTGCCTTCGGCGAAGATCACGACGGGTCGCTGCTCGCGCATGCGCGTCTCGATCTGTTGGATGAGACCCGCGGTTTGATGGTTGCCGCGCGTGATGAAGAGGGTGCCGACCTGCGATGACATCCAGCCGATCAGTGGCCAACGGCGAATCTCGGCCTTGGAGAGGAAGCTGGTGGGCCCGAGTGAGCCGAGCACCGGGATGTCGAGCCAAGAGACGTGATTGGCGACGATGAGCGCACTCTTGGCTTGATCCCCTTCGACCGAAACCCTGACTCCCAGGATGGGTATGACGCGCTGAAACCACCAGCGAACGATCGCTGGTGTCGATGCGTTGGTGCCGCCGAGGCGGCGCCAGAGGGCCATGCCAAGCAGGATCAACGCCCCCAGCAAGTGATGCGCTAGGAGAAACAGGGAGCGCGCGCTGGCTCGCAGGTGGGGGGTGATTTTCTTAGACATTGATCACTTCTCGTTGCTCTCTCCTAGTTCCGCTCCAGAAAATGTCGCGCGTAACTGGGATTGAGCATGCGCATTTCGAGCAACATGAGCACGTCGGCGACTTCAAAATCCGGGTCTCGACAGGGCTCGCCACAGGCCAGAGCCCCAAGACGCACGTAGCCTTTGAGCAGCGCCGGAAGCGGTGCGTCGAGCACGTCAGAGACGTCGCCACGTGTCTGCAGTGGTGCTCGCGGAACAACCTGCAAGGCCTCAGCCGCCATGGCCTGGCGACGTAGCCGGTTCATGATGGCTGCGGCCTGGCAGTCGTTCTCACCCAAGGGGACGCTGGCGCAGCCGAAGAGAGAGTCGACTTGGTGCTGCTGGATGTAATGCGCAACGCCAGACCAGAGCACGGCGATGACGGAGCCATGGCGGCATTCATGTGAGACGCAGGTGCGGCCAAGCTCCAGCAGACGACCCGGTAGAGATGGGATGACACCCAGGTCGAATTCACTCTCTGAGTAAAAGCGACCTAGGCGCTCGGCGCCTTCACTGCTGAGCAAACGTGTGCAGCCAACGACACGATTATTCTTAGTCTCCCGTACCAAGAGATGCTCACAGACGGCGTCGAACTCATCGACGTCGAGCCCGACCTCGCTGGCCTTGAGTTTAGCACCGAGTTCTTCACCAAAGACCTGATAGCGCAGTGCTTGCGCCTCGCGGACGGCGTTGGGGGAATCGGCCAACTCGACGAAAAGGCGCTCGCCGCGTTTGATACTTAGAGCAGGTGCACTCGCTCCCATCTTCTCTCCGACCATAGCAACGGGGTAACTTCTCAGTTTAGTGGCGACGCGTGTCGATCCGATGGCTTAAATATGAAGGATAGATGACGGTCTGCTGGACTCGGTGATTGTGGTTTCTATCTGACCTTGGCTGCTTTTACCCCCCCCCTTAGCCGCGCAGCGACCGGATTGGCCAGCTGCGCTCGCGCGCGATCCTGGCCAGGCGCTCGTCAGGGTCAACAGCGACCGGGAACTCCACGGTCTCGAGTAGCGGCAGGTCGTTGATCGAGTCACTGTAGAATGTGCTGCCGCTCAAGCTCTCCGAATTGGTCTCGAGCCACTGGCGCAGCCGCTCCACTTTACCTTCGCGAAACGCTGGAGGCCCGATGATCTCACCGCTGTAACGTCCGCCAACGAGTGCAGGCTCAGTGGCGATGAGGTGACCGATGCCGAAACGCTGTGCAATCGGCTTGGTGACAAAGGCGTTGGTTGCGGTAATGATCATGAGCGTATCACCCTGGCCCCGGTGCTGCTCTACTAAGGCCAGGGCCGCTGGTAACAGGATTGGCTCGATATGCTCTCGCATGAACGCCTCGCGCCACTGCTGGAGTTGCTCAAGCGGATGGTGGCTGAGAGGGGCGAGCGAGAAGCGCAGAAAGGCGTCGATATCCAGCCGCCCGGCGCGATAGTCGTCGAAGAACTTCTGGTTGGTCTGTTCGTAATAGTCGCCGTCGACGACGCCAAGGCTGATCAAATGGCGTCCCCACAGATAGTCAGAATCCCCTCCAAGCAGTGTGTTGTCGAGGTCAAAGATAGCGAGAGACATGGCTAGGCCTTGAGGTCGGTTTGTGACAATCGGCGGATATCTCGGAGTCGACCTAGTCCCCGTGCCGCCTTGGCGTGGCCGCGGCTAGGACCAGCTGGGGTCGACTCTGAGATAGGCGTGATGCTTCCTGGTCGGTGCGGCATTTGAAGCCGTCGTGCGAATTGTGGAAGAATGCCAAGGAAATTTAAAAAGGTATAGTAACTTGATCGACGGGGACGGTTTCCGGCCAAACGTCGGCATCATCTTGAGCAACGCAGATCGGCGCCTGTTCTGGGGACGCCGGGTCGGGCAGAACGCGTGGCAGTTTCCGCAGGGTGGTATCAAGTCCGACGAGACGCCGCTCGAGGCGATGTATCGGGAATTGGAGGAGGAGGTCGGTTTGCTGCCGGGGCATGTCACGGTCCTTGGCTGCACTCGCGGCTGGCTTCGCTACCGACTGCCTAAGCGCTTTATCCGACGACACTGCGGTCCCATCTGCATTGGCCAAAAACAGGTCTGGTATATGCTGCGGGTTCACTGCGGTGAAGGCGACTTTTGCCTGGATCGGAGTGAGAAGCCCGAGTTCGATGCCTGGCGCTGGGTACGCTACTGGTATCCGGTGCAGGACGTGGTCTACTTCAAGCGGCGCGTCTACGAGCGTGCGTTACAGGAGCTGGCGCCGCTGCTCTATCCGGACGGCGTGCCGGCAATCGACGTCGTCTCACGGCAGGCTCACCAGGGCAGCCGCAGCTTTCTGCGTCAGCGTCGCCGCTGAGGCGGTGAATGCCGCAGGCCGATGGCTCACTTTGGCGCTGCTAGCGGGAGCCCTTTGCCTGGGTTAAGGATGCCGTTGGGATCAAACTGTGCCTTGATGGCGCGCATGAGGCCGAGTGCGGGTGGGTCGATCTCACGGTCGACAAAGTCGCGTTTCTCCAGCCCAACTCCGTGCTCGCCGGAGAGGGTGCCGCCAAGCGCGACAACAGAGTCGAAGACGCCCGTCAGGCACTCTGCTGCGCGCGCCATTTCTTCGGTGTCATTGGGGTTGACCAGCAGGTTGACATGGATGTTGCCATTGCCTGCGTGACCGAAGTTGACGATGCGGATGCGATGCTCGCGAGCAAGCTGCTCGAGCGTGTCGATGAAGGTCGCGATCTTTGAGACCGGCACCACCACGTCTTCGTTGATCTTTTTTGGTGCGACATGCCTTAACGCCGGAGAGAGTGCCTTGCGGGTGCGCCAGAGCGCAGCGATCTGCTCGCGATTGCGGGCCACGCTGAGCTCGAGCAGGCCGCTATTGCGGGCCGCTGAGGCCACTGCGTCGGCTGTGGCCGAGACGCAATCAGCTGGTCCATCGACCTCGATCATCAGTAGCGCGCCGGTATCGGCGCTGACGCCGAGGTCGGAGTATTGGCGCACCATCTCGATTGCGGCCGCATCCATGAACTCGAGCGCACAGGGGGTGACCGGTTGCGCCATGATCGTCGCGACCGCATCCGCGGCAGCGTGGATATTGCGATAGGTTGCGCGCAGCGTCTCTTTGGCCTCGGCGACCGGCGTGAGCTTGAGTGTTGCCTCGGTAATCAGGGCCAGGGTGCCTTCGGAGCCGATGATGAGCCGGGTCAGGTCATAGCCGACCACGCCCTTGGTGGTGAGCACGCCGGCCCGGATGAGTTGTCCATTGCCGGTAACGGCCGCTAGTCCAAGGGTGTTCTCGCGCGGGGTGCCGTATTTCACCGCGCGCGGCCCAGCCGAGTTGTAAGCAAGGTTGCCACCAATGGTGCAGACCGCAGCACTGGTCGGGTCGGGTGGCCAAAAGAAGCCGTATTCGCCCAAGGCGCCCTGCAGGCTGTCGTTGATGACACCGGGTTCGACGATGGCAATTCGGTTTGCCGGGTCGATGCGCAGGATGCGGTTCATGCGCTCAAAAGCAATGACGATGCCGCTGCGCTCTGGGACCGTGGCTCCGGTCGTCCCGGTGCCGAGCCCGCGTGCGGTGATCGGGAAACCATGTTGGTTCGCGAGTTGAACCAAGGCCTCGACTTGCTCAGCATGGGTGACAAAGGCCACTGCCGCAGGTAGGCCTTGCCGACGACTATTGTCGTAACCGTAAGGCCAGCAGTCGCCCGGGTCGGTGAGCAGGGCCTCTGGGCCAACAATCGCGGCCAGGGCCTTGGTGACGGAGTCAGTCAGCGCCATCGGTAGACGTCCGCGGTGCAGTATCGGTGTTTGTCGATGCCTGTTGCGGCTCGATGTACTCGAACAGCTTGACCACCCGGACAACGCCGGGGAGGCGTCGGACCACCTCGGTTGTGGTATCGGCCTCTTCGCGCGTGACAAGCCCCATGAGATAGATGATGCCGTCTTCAGTGACGACCTTGACGCGGGTCGCATCGAACCCCTCGATGCCTTTGCCGCCGCCGATCGCGACCTTGGCGCGCGAGGTGATGAGTGCATCCTGACTCTCTTGCATCAGGGGGATGGGCGGTCCGATCTGGACCTCGTTGTAGATCTTGCTAACTTTCGGGATGCGACTCACGATCTCGGCGAAGCGTTTCCTCACCTCGGCGCTGTCGGCCTGGCCGGTCAGAAGAACCTGGTAATTGTAGCTGGTGATGGAGATGCGGCTCGCCTGTTCAACCTCAGGGGTCTGGTAGAACAGATGCTTGGCCTTCACCTCGATCAGTTGGTCGTCAAGTACGGTGCTCGCGCTGCGGCGTTCATGGACGACCGAGGCGCCGTAGGCGGTTCCGACCACCACCGCTGGGGCGCAGCCCTGCAGGAGCGGGGCGATGCTGGCAGTGGTGGCGATTAGCAGAGCGGGGATCAGTTTAGGCGCTGGCAGCAAAGGCATGACGAATCCATTGAATGGCGCCGGTGCCATCGATGGCGATGACATCGAAGCGGCACGGCAGCTCGGTTGGGTGGCGCTGCAGATAATGGGCGGCCGCGGTGATGAGCCGAGTCTGCTTGCGTGGATCGACGCTGGCCGCGGCGCCGCCAAAGCGAGCCGATGCACGATAGCGTACCTCGATGAACACCAGGGTGTCGCCATCGCGCATGACTAAGTCCAGCTCGCCGCGCTTGCAGCGCACGTTGCTTGCCACAAAGCGAAGACCTTCACGCTCTAGATGGCTGCGTGCTTGTCGCTCCTGATGGTCGCCGAGCCGCTTGCGCCAGGGCGTGGTCTTCATGGCCAAGATCGAAACCTTGACAGGCTTGCTCGTTGAGTGTTGCGAGCCGCCTCACTGGTCGCGGTCTTGCGGTGCGGCATCATTGATGCGCTCCGGTGTGATGACGCCCGAGCTGGTGAAGCGCGCCAGCGTCAATTGCCGTCTAACCTGGCCGCGTGAGTCGACGCTCAGCCCGCCGGTCTCGCCGGGAAAGAAGGTCCCAGGTTGCCGGCCCATCTCGGTGATACGAGGGGCGAGCCGATAGGCGTCGATGCCCATTGCATAGAGCCTCGCAAGGGGGCCGCTGACATCGCTTAGGGTGCCTTGCAGCGCTTGTCGCGAGAGCCTATCGGAGCGTTGCTGGTCGAGCAGCCAGGGGATATCGACGAAGTAGAGCCCGGCCAAGGCCTGATCCCGGGCTGGGTTGAAGCTGCCATCGTAGACGTGTGAGGTTGCGATGATGGGTGCCTCGACGCTTGCGAACCGTAGTGCCTCCCAAAGCGAGGCAACGTTCTTTGTCGTGGCGACCAGGAATACCACCTCCGCATCGCTACTGGCCACCGATTCGGCTGCGCCGCTGATCGCGCCATAGCTGGGCTGTGCGACGAGAGTGCCGCCAAGTGCCCGCCACTGGCTGCGGAACGCAGCGGCCATCCGCGAGCCCCATGCGCTCTGGGGATACAGGAGTGCCGCCCGTTTCAACCCAGCCGCGATCGCGTAATTGGCGGCGTTCATGGCCTCGTCTTCCGGGGCGAGTGAAAATTGGAACAGGTTCTGCGTTGTCGCCCCGCTGGCGCGGTTGAGGGCCAGAGTGGGCACTGGTAGAGCGCCTTGGCGGGCAAGTGCAGTGACGGATGATTTTTGCAGCGGTCCGATCACGAGGTCGGCACCGGCATCGACATCTTTTGTATACGCTGAGGCGCTATCTGCGCCGAAACTCAATTGGGGGCGATTGCCGCTGCGATCGGCCTCATAGGCGGCCATGATGCCGTCTTTGATGGCGCCGCCAGCAGCTCCGAATCGCCCGGTGGTTGGCAGCAGGGCCAAAGCGTTGGTGCCAGCAGCGTAGCCGCCTGCGAGCGTCGCGAAATAAGCATCATCAAGACCTGCAAGGGCTGGATGGCTTGAGCCGTTCTGCAACCACCAGGATTTTAGGCTGGCATTCAGCTCGGGGGTGGCCGTACTCTGCCCAGCGAGTAACTGTGCGAGTTCAATCCAGCCGCGCATTCGCCCTTTGGTGGATTGTGCGGCCTGCGCCAGACTGGCCTTGTTGAGGCTGGTCAGTGTGAAGAGCAGCGAGACTTGGTTGTCGATGCGCGCCTCGCGCGAGTCGAGCAGCCGGTCGAGCTGATCGAGCTTTTCGGCGGCACGCACCGGCTCATTGTTGAGCCGATAAGCGGCCGCGAGCGAGCCGAGGTATTGGGTTTTCAGGTCTGTCGGGAGGGTGCCCTGGTTCACACGATCGAGCGTGCTGATCGCGTCCGCCGCGCGTCCACGACTCAGCGCGACCTCGGCCTGCAGCAGCAGTGCGGCCTGACGTTGTGATGCGGTTAATGCCGCCTGATCCAGTGCCAGCAGGATACGGCTCGCACGCTGCGCGTCACCCGCCTGAAGCAGTGCCTGCGCTGCTTCGATCTCGAGCTGTTGGCGCGCTGGCGGTGCCGTGGTCTTGGCCAGTTCAAGATAGACGTCAGCCGCTGCGCCTGGTTGGTCTTCGCGCTCCAGCTTGCGGGCTTCAGCGAGTGCATTGGGCGGCAAGGTTTCGAGTAAACGCTCGGCATCTTTAACTGGATCGATGGCGCAGCCGGCAATCAGGCTGGCGCCGATGATCAACAGCAGGAGGGCGATCTGCAAGACCCTGCTGCTGTTAGCCAGTGTTTTGGGGCGGGGATGGCCCTGGTGCATCGTTGTAGACCTTATTTGTCGAAGCTGCCGACCGGGGCGCTGAGCAGGCATCATGCACTCCTGACTTAGGATTGAGACTGATGGGATCGAGAGGCAGAGAAATGCTCCGCTTCGTTACTATACGTGGGGGTTGCCGTGATCGGCAATCGAGCACAGCGCCGCCTGACGAGATGGCCAAATGAAGTGAGCAAAGGGGTCATTACCAACCGCGTTCGTCGAGCATTGCTCGCAGATTATTGTCGAGTGGCAGGCTGAGATCCGCCGTGGCTAACACCAGAGAGTCCCTGGTATTGACGACACGCACGCTGATGTAAATCCGATTTGAGCCCACCGCGTAAGTCCCCATCAGGATGGAGTTGGCAGAATAGGCTGCGTTGAGGCGTTTAATCTGGCGTGACAAAATAAGCTCACCGAGCTTTTCCTCAACGAAGAGGCTGTCGCGCATCTTCACCTCCCGCATGTGGATGCCAGCCTGAGAAAGCGCTGAAGCGAAGAGTTCTGAGCTGATGCGCCCGAAGGTTGAGGAGGCTCTTAGATTATTGATGTCGACAAAGGTGGCCGCGATCATCGGGCTGTACTGCACCAGTCCGGGCTTGACGCTCATCAGGCGTTTGGCGGCGGCACTGATCTCGGCGGATAGATTTGCTGGCTGAACATTCTGGTAATAGGTAACGGGAGGGTTTCTGCTGTAGCTCGGGATGCAGCCAGTCAGCAGGAGGCCAAGCAGGATCGCCATTAGGCCCAGCCAGGCTCGATGAGCGGTGAGAAGAGATGATTGGCTCATCGTTGACTGCTTACCCTTACCATTGATTATCGAGGGGAACGCGGGGTACTGGCGGGGGTTTCGGCACCCGGTGAGGAGCATAATGCCGGCGGTCGCCCTGATTGGTGTAGTAGATGTTGGAAGAGGAATAGAGGACGCGTTCGTTATCAGTGATCTCGGTGGTAATGATCACTTCCTCATCACCGACAGCGCTCCAGCTTCCACTGGTCACATCAGCCCCCACCACCGGTGGTATCAATGCCAGCGCTGCATTACTCGAGGGTGCCACGAGCACGGAGACGCCAGAGGCGAGGGCGGCTAAGGTCAGTGTCCCGGGGTAAGGGCGAACGAATCCACGGTCGGTGTGGTTGACCACCTCGACGTCGAAATCGACGGTTGCAGTGCCTCCTGGCCGATGCTTGACGATCGCTCCACCAGAGACGAGTGCGCTGGTCAGGAGCGAACGATATCCGCGTGCAAACTCACCGCTGGTGTGATCGGTCTGCTCTGGCAGGTACAGGGGCGTCGATCGCAAATGGGGCTGTTGTAGTATCCCTTTGGCTTCATACTCGGCTAGCACCTGCCAATGGTGGGCGGCTTGCATGCGCTGCTGCTCGCTGTACGGGTAGGTCTTCGCCATAGGAACTTGGGCTGCATTGGTGTAAAAGCAGCCACTTAGGACCAGACTGATCGCGCTAACAACGGTAAAAAGGGCGAGTCGCGATAAGACCACCAGCTTCTCCTGTTGGCTGGGTCGAGTGCCCAGGCTTGCGCGCCTGGTCTCCGCAGGCCCCTAGGAGGAACGCGCGTTGTGCAGGCATCATGCACTCTTGTGAGATAAAAACAACGAGGCCGACCGCTAGGGGGCTGCTTTGACTGGAATACTATACGTGGTGGCGACACCGATCGGCAATCGAGAGGATCTCAGTCCGCGGGCTCAGGCGGTGCTGGCTGAGGCCGATGTGATCGCCTGCGAGGACACCCGGCATAGTCGGCCACTGCTCGCAACATTCGGCATTGCAGGCGAGTTGCTGTCCTACCACGAGCACAACGAAGACCAGCTGGCGCCGCGCCTGCTGAAGCGATTGCACGCTGGCGATTCGGTGGCGCTGATTAGTGATGCCGGCACACCGCTGATCAGTGATCCCGGGTTCTTGCTGGTGCGGGCCGCTCGTGAGCAAGGGCTTCGGGTTGAGCCGATCCCGGGGCCATGCGCTGCGATCTGCGCCTTGTCGGCCGCCGGCTTGCCGAGCGACCGTTTCTTGTTTGTTGGGTTTCCGCCACGCACTCGTCCCCAACGGTTGGCCTGGTGTCAAGGCTTTGCCAGGGAGCCGGGGACTCTCATCTGTTACGAGAGTACTCGCCGTGCCGCAGCGACCCTTAGCGATATCGCTGAGGGCTTGGGCTCAGAAAGGCGCGCAGTGGTTGCACGGGAACTGACCAAGCGCTTCGAGACCTTTTTGGTCGGTAGCCTCGCTGAACTCGCCGAGCAGGTGGGCGCAAACCCAGAGCAGCAGCTTGGCGAGATGGTGATCATGATCGAGGGCGACCTACGAGGAGACGATGAGCGTGATCGGGCTGAACAGATGCGCATTGTCGGGCTGTTAGCGGCCGAGCTGCCGCTGAAGCAGGCGGCTGCGCTCGCCGCGGCCATCACCGGTGGCGCGCGTAACCAGTTGTACAAAGCGGCCTTGGCGGCGCGAGATCGGGCTGATTAATCCTTCAGCGCCCGCCTAGGCGTCGAGTTGTCTGCGGTGGTCAGATTTGTCAGGGCCATGGCCAGGCTGGCTCCAAGCCGCTAAACTTAGATCTGGGAGTCGGCCGGGCAGTCGCGGCTTGGCGCTGGCGTCAAGCGGAGGAAAGTCCGGGCTCCACAGGGCAGGGTGCCAGGTAACGCCTGGGGGGCGAGAGCCTACGGAAAGTGCCGCAGAAAATAAACCGCCAACCCCGCGCGAGCGGGCGGTAAGGGTGAAAAGGTGCGGTAAGAGCGCACCGC
>CAZEZH010000034.1:0-4557 GCA_964516305.1 uncultured Halochromatium sp.
CATCATCGATGGGAATGGATTCGCATCGGTGGAGCGGCGGAAGGCATATTCCTGCCAGGTCATGCCTTCGGGCGGGTGCTCGAGGCCGCGCACGATCTGCAGCCAGCCGCGGATATCTTCGCCAGATGGACAACTCCCCTGGCAAGGCGGCGTCTTGTGCACATAGGTAGGACATTTATGGGACGTATCCTGAACGAAGATTTGTTCGGTCAGGTTGTCCCAAACGTTGTCGCCATCCTCGAAGCGGCGCCAGGAAAGATTCGTCATTTCGTCAGTGGAAGTTGCCATCGATTACGCTCCTAACAAGAGTCGAAGTCGAGCTGAGGCCTTTGGTGAGTCACCGGCACTGGGTGCATTGGACGCACCCAAAGCTCGTATTAGCTACAGTCTCAAATAATCTGCGATTTGCCATGCTCAGCCCCTGGTCTAGGCGGCTTCGTCGGCAGCCTCGTCTTCGTCGTCGGTCTCCTGGCCGGTCAATACCAGCGCATTCGAGACCAACTGATGAACACTGACGATCTGGTCCAAGTCCATCCCGTAATAAGGCAACACTTTGGTGAATTGGCTTTTACAGATGGCACAGATCGCCGCCATGTGGGTCACACCCTTTTCCTGAATGACGTTATTCAAGGCCTCGACCCGCGGCTGAGCACCTTTGACTCGAATCTCCATGAGATCGTCGGTGAGTAGGCCGCCACCGCCACCGCAGCAGAAGGTGCGATCTCGAATCGTCTCCTCGTCCATGTCGTAGAAATTACTGCAGGTGGCACGGATGATCGCGCGTGGGATGTCGAACTGGCCGCCGGGCCGGTCCCCCATCCGCGAAGCGCGCGCAACATTGCACGAGTCATGGTAGGTGAGCACCATCTCGTCATTGCGGCTCTTATCCAGATTAAGCTTGCCTTCCTGCATCAGCCCATAGGTGAATTCGCAGATGTGTTGCGGCACCGGGTAGCCTGGGTCAAGAAAATCCCAAGGACCAGCCAGCGTATTCAAGAAGCTGTAGGCCACACGCCAGGCGTGGCCACACTCGCCAAACACGATGCGCTTGACCTTGAGCTTAATCGCCGCTTCCCGGATACGCATTGCGACCCGGCGCATGTTCTCGTAGGAACCGATAAACATGCCAAAGTTAGCGGCCTCAGACGCATGGCTGCTTAGGGTCCAGCTGACACCAGCCTCGTGGAAGACCTTGCCGTAACCGATCAAGCCATCTACGTGCGGCTCAGCAAAGAAGTCCGCCGACGGCGTCACCAGCAGGATCTCAGCACCTTCCTTATCAAGAGGATACTTAACTTCGATACCGGTCTCGTCGAAGACGTCTTCTTCCAGGCCTTCCAATGTGTCGGCCAAGGCTGGGCCGGGAAGACCGAGGTTATTTCCGATCTTATAGACCTTACCGATGATCTCGTTGCAGTACTTCTGACCCACACCGATATAGTCCATGATCTCGCGTGCAGCCATCGAGATCTCAGCTGTATCGATACCATAGGGACAGAAAACCGAGCAGCGCCGGCACTGAGAACATTGGTGGAAATAGCTATACCAGTCGCCGAGCACCTCTTCGGTCAGATCCTCAGCGCCCACCAGCTTCGGAAAGAAACGGCCCGCGAGGGTGAAATGGCGCCGATAGACCTTGCGCATCAGATCTTGACGACCGACGGGCATGTTTTTCGGATCATGGGTGCCAAGGTAATAGTGGCACTTGTCGGTGCAGGAACCGCACTTGACGCAGGAGTCCAGATAGACCCTTAGTGAACGATAACGCCCCAGTAAGTCTCCCATCTTATCGATGGCCTTGGTCTGCCAGTCGTCAACCAGCTCACCCGGGAAGCCGAGTTCGGCCTGAAATTGAGGCTTCGACTTGAACGGGCTCGAGTGCGCCGTTGCGCCCGGCTCAATCTCCGGGATCTCTGGGTACTGCTTGAGTACGGGAACTTGGAAGTCGGCCTTCGCCATGATTCAACCTCGTTTCGAAACGTCGCCAGCTAGGGTCGCAGTGGTCAAAGAATCAGGGCTGCTCAATCCTGTTCCAGGCGCTCGGCCCAAGGCGCGATGTGGCGCTGCTCGCGAGGGTTGTCGACCTGATTTCGTGATGGACTGAAAAAAAGACCAGGTGCATGCAGCAGCTTGCTATAGGGGAAGATGATCATCAGCAGTGCAACGAGTAGCAGATGCACCATCAACACTGGGTCTGCTGGCAACGTGTAGACCTGACCGACGTAGAGCCCCTGGAAGAACTGCTTGACCCGCATGATGTCGGTATGCAGCAGAAAGCGCATCATCAGTCCAGACAGACCGATGGTGATCAGCAGCGCAAGGATCAGATGATCTGACAATGCGGTGATGTAGCGAACGCGGTCGACCAAAAAGCGGCGCGCCCAGAGTCCTGCCAATCCAACTACCATCGCCATACCACCATAGATACCGAATGGCTGAATCATTTGGATCGGCAACGGGACCGGGTCGAGGAAGTAACGGAGATGGCGCAGGGTGACCAGAAAGAGGCCGAAGTGGAACATCCAGCCAAAGATCCAGGTCCATTTGCTACCGCGGAACAGGCTCTCGAAGAGAACTACCTCGCGCGTCATCCGCAACGCGACACCGGTCTTGGTGGTCGGCGCAGGGGTGGTCGGGATCTTCAGCGGGGCAGGTGTGCGCGCATATTGGATGACCTTGTTGGCCAAACCAGCGACCAGCACGAAGGCCGCGAAGTAAAACAGACCGGCGTAAACATCCGACAGAAACGACATGTTTCCGCTACCTCAGTGGCGTTGGCCCAATGGCGTCTGCTCTGATCGAGCGGACCCAAGGGTGCACGATCTCTTGAGCGTTATCGAAGTCGACAGCACAGTTGCGCTGCCGACTGTGCCCGGGCTCTAATGAGCCCGAGGCGACCGACCATAAACCGGCTGGTCAGTCAGCGTCGTTAGACGCAGCCGGTCGGCTTTGGCAGGCCCGCGTAGCGGCATGCCTGTTTGGCCGGACCGTAAGGAAACAGGCCATACAGGTACTTACTGTTGCCCTTGTCCTTACCAAACTTCTTACCAACAGCCTTGGTCAACACGCGCACGGCCGGAGCAATCTGATACTCCTCGTAGTAATCGCGCAGGTAATTGATGATGTCCCAATGCTCATCGGTGAGCTCAAGGTCATCTTCCTTTGACATGACCGTGGCGACGCCGGGCACCCAGTCGTTGATGTTGGCGAGGTAGCCTTCTTCGTCGGTCTCATACGTCTTACCATCTACTTCGATTGGCATCGATACTCTCCTAAACAGGGGAAAAGGGAAAAACTACAACCAGGCCTGAACCTTGTCGTGCTCCGCGGCAAGATCCACGAAGCCGGCATAGTCTACGACGCTGATTCCGGGAATGACGCGATCCTCTGACAAGCCGCGAGCCTGAAGGTCAGGGCCTAGTGCGTAGACCTTAACGTTATCGAGGGCGCCCTTGACCTTTTCTTCAACGCTGGTCTGCGTCAGTGCCGCATAGACGCCGTCCTCGATCAGTAGGACCGCGGCGCCAGCGCTCACATGGCCAAGACAGCCAGCCAGTGATGTCTTCTCGAACGGCGACTTGTTGACGGTGTGCAGTGTGCTCATCGTATTCCTCAGATATTCGCTCGATCGTTAGAAGCTGAAGACGACGTCGGCGCCGTCCATGATAGCCGCCATCTCGCCACGGGTGACGAGATGGATCGAGTCCTTTTCGGCCCAGTCATCATCCTCGTCCTCCCAGGTCAGGTGCTGCAGGTCGTCCAGCGACAGCCCGCGCTCCTCAAGCGACTCCTTCTCGACGAAGATCTTCTTGACCTCGTAGTCGCCGAGCGCGGCGTAGGTCGGCGAGAAGTTCTTCATGCCGACTGCAGCGGTGTCTTGCCCCTTGGTCAGCTGGAACACGCCGTCGTCAACAAAGGCAAGGCTGACATCCTGATCGAAGGCCGCACCGATCAGCACGACCTCGAGCGACTCCCAGGCATAAATGGTGCCGTAGGGCGCCTTGCGATTCAGATACAAAAAATTCTTGATGGTTTCAGACATGGTGCATACCCCTGGTTTCTGTTTCCGGACAGACGATCAGTCGCCAAAGACGACCAGCCGGTCGGCCTGAATCGCCGCTTCGACCAACTGGCCGAGGCCGGAGATGCGAAACCGGGGATCGATATTGGTGGCATCCTTGCCGTTGCGCTGTGCCTCACCCTCATCGACCACGCCGCGCCGCTGGGCGGCGGCGACGCAAACGACCATATCGAGGTCATGTTGTTCGGCCAGCTCAGCCCAGCGCGTGACGACATTGCGGTCATCCTGAGGCGGCGTGGTCAGCCGCGTCGAGTTGTTGACGCCGTCGTGGTAGAAAAAGACACGAAAGATTTCGTGCCCCTTCTCAAGCGCTGCCTTGGCGAAGAAATACGCCGAATCGGCAGCCTGATGCTGGTAGGGTCCTTCATTGACCTGGATTGCGAACTTCATTGCGACCTCGCTGGTGTGGGCTCCGGTATCCGCGACTTAGAAGCGGATGTAGGAAGAGGCGTTGAAGCTGGCACGAGCGCCGCGCC
>CAZEZH010000034.1:4567-26593 GCA_964516305.1 uncultured Halochromatium sp.
GAACGGCAGCTCGACCTCTTCGAAGAAGCGCGGCCAGCCGATGCGCTCGATCCACTCGTTGACGCGCTCCCAATCCCGGGCGCCTTCTTTGTAAGCCTTGAGGATGCGCTTGACGATCGCAGTTGCCTCAGGCCAGCGCGGCGGGTTGTTTGGGATGCCGGCAGCGACCAACTTCTGGAAGGTCGGCTTGCCTCGGGCGTTGGAGTGGTTACCACCGACCCAGATCGCCAGCTTCGAATGCTCAGCGTCATTGATCTGCATCGGTGGGCACGGCGGATAGCAGGCACCACAGCAAATACACTTGCGCTCGTCGACTTCGAGCGACGGCTTGCCATTGACGATGGCCGGGCGAATCGCTGCAACCGGGCAGCGAGCAACAACACTCGGACGCTCGCAGACGTTGGCCACCAGATCGTGGTTGATCTTCGGCGGCTTGGTGTGCTGGATGTTGATCGCGATGTCACCTTGGCCGCCGCAGTTGATCTGGCAGCAGGAGGTGGTGAGGTGGACGCGGTTTGGCATGTTCGCGTTGCGGAACTCGTCGATGAGCTCGTCCATCATCGACTTGACCACGCCGGAGGCATCGGTGCCGGGGATGTCGCAGTGCAACCAGCCCTGAGTGTGCGAGATCATCGCAACCGAGTTCTGCGTGCCACCGACGATGAAGCCAGCATCTTCAAGCGCATTGATCAGCGGTGTGACTCGCGACTCTTCGGTCACCATGTACTCGATGTTCGAGCGTAGCGTGAAGTGGACATAGCCGTCAGCGAATTCGTCGCCAATATCGCACAGCTTACGGAGTGTGAAGACATCGAGGATACGCTGGGTACCTGCGCGTACAGTCCAAATCTCGTCGCCACTGTAGGCGACATGGCGCAGCACGCCCGGGCGCGGATGATCATGGAACTTCCATTGACCGAAGTTTTTCCGCATTGTCGGATGCATATACTGCCAAGGATCGGGGCAGCCGGACTCGATGGGCTCGCGCATGTCTTTAGCCATCGGTAACTCTCCAGTAAATCAGTAAACAGTTAGGTGCTGATTGAAGTCGGTGCATCGAACGCTGGCGCTCGCCAAGAGTGGCTGTGGCGCCAGCGACCGCGGCTTACCGAGCAAAGGCCCTTAGCCGGCAGCCTTCTCGGCCTGACGCTCGAACCACTGCTCCGCAGCCTCGTCCCAGCCGTCCATCCGGACGTAGGAACTCTGGCGCGGATGGCTCAGCATGTTCGGTTCAGGCTCGATACCGATCCCATCGAGGAAGTTGGCCAAGCCGATGCGTTCAATCATCTCACCGCAACGCTCGTGCTCGAGACCATTCTCTGCCCAGAAGTCGATGATGCTCTCTGCCATCTCGACCATCTCTTCGTAGTCTTCCTCAGTATCGAGCTTGCGGAAGGGCACGATCACGGTGCCCATCAGGTCGCCAATCTTCAGCGTGCGCTTACCACCGATGAGGATGGTCACGCCCTTGTCATCACCGGGATGCAAGGCCTTAGGCATCACGTTCAGGCAGTGCATGCAACGGACGCAGTCACGGTTATTGACCGCGAGGGTGTCGTCATCATTGAGCGACAGTGCCTGGGTCGGGCAGCGGGTAATGACGTTGTCGACAATGTATTGACGACCCTTAGCCTTGACGTAGGCCTTGACCTCGTCTTGGTCGACCTTCATGTCATCGCGCCAGGTACCAAGCACAGCGAAGTCAGAGCGCTCGATGGCATTCTGGCAGTCGTTGGCACAGCCCGAGACCTTGAACTTGAACTTGTATGGCAGCGCCGGACGGTGCACGTCGTCAACGAAGTTGTTGACCAGCGCCCGATGCGCCTTTAGCTCGTTGGTGCAGGACATCTCGCAACGGGCCGCGCCGACGCAAGACATCGCGGTGCGCACACAGGGCCCAGCACCGCCGAGATCCCAACCGTAGTCGTTGATCTCGTCGAAGAAATGCTGAGTCGCATTGGTGTCCGCACCGATGAACATGATGTTGCCGGTCTGGCCATGGAAGGTCACGAGACCCGAGCCATGCTTCTCCCAGCTATCGGCAAGCTGACGCAGCATCGCGGTGCTGTAATGGTTGCCGGCCGGCGGCTGGACCCGCAGGGTGTGAAATTCTCTGGATTCTGGAAACGCCTTACCAACCTCGGAGAAGCGCGGGATGATGCCACCCCCGTAGCCGTAGACCGAAACGGTGCCGCCTTTCCAATAGCCCTTGCGGGTTTCATAGGAGTGCTCGAGCTGGCCGAGCAGATCGTTCGTGATCGCATTAATGCGCTCGTCGCCGTGCTCATCACGAAGACGCTTGATGCCCGAAATGAAGCTCGGCCATGGGCCATCTTCAAGTTGGTCGAGCATCGGAGTTTGGTGCTTGTCGAGGGCCATGTCGCTATCTCTCCTATCGAGAAACGTCGTGGTAAGACACAGATCGAATTCAGATTCTTTCGCGGCGCTGTGTGCCACGGAGCTGCACTATACGGGGCGGCAGGCCGAGCTGGAAACCGCACCTTAGGGAGGGGGGATTACCCCGACCTATCCCTTTGGGGATAGTTGACAGCCGCGCGATTTCTCTTTTGCGATCAGCAACCTAGTGCGCCACAGCAGGCATCTGCACTGGGGTCGAAAGCATAAGCGCCCGCCCGCGCTCTGTCAACATATCCTAATATTCCAATAGCTTATTTTGCTTCGACGACAACCAGCGCCACCGCCGAGCAGGCGCCCACCACTGGCCTTGCGCCGGGTTGATCAGATCAGCTCGACGGCCATGTTCGAAGCAGGACAACCGAAGATGTCCCTCAAGTGTCGAGTTGTTTTTGCGCGATTTCGGCTTTACCTGCTCGAAACGACATCGACAACCTCGGCGACCTTGCATCGAAGAGATGCCCGGCGACCGCGGTGCTTTCGGCGCACTTTAAGTCAGAGAGGCTCAGTGATCATGCTCATGCTCAGCGACATACTCGTCTCCAACAAGGAACTCGAGAGCTTCGAAGAACTGCTTCCAGCGATTCAGGAGGTTGCACGCCAGGGCGAGCGTTTCTTTCGTATCGATGTAAAGCCGCCCTTCTCCGACACCCCGGACGACTGGGAGGACCGGCTCGAGGCTGCATTCAGTGGCCTGGTGCGCTAGCACGGCTTGGCAGAGCCCGACCCATTGCACGACAAGGCTGCACGATAGGTTGCACCGGCTGGTCAAGGCGAGATGGCCCAGGCGCTGGAGCCACCCCACTTGGGGGATGATCCGCAATGAGCGCTGCGATGTGACCGGCCGAGCACTGGCTGCCGAGTGAGCCACATATTTAACGAGGACAGCGCCGTACGCGGCGACAAGAGCAGTTGTCATGAAGCATTTCGACATCACGCGGACCCACTTACAAGACACCGCCGCCGACTCTGTGGCCAATCGCGCTGCCGAAGAGGCCGCATTGGAATCGCATCTGCTGGCACTGGAGGAGCAGTACTCCACACTGCAACGCATTGGCGCCGACCGACAGCAACTCGCTGAGCTCCAGCTGCAGCAGGCGCGCACGCTCGTAGGACTTGGCCGGGGCGAAGAAGCCTGGCCCTTAGGTCGCGAGGCCTTCGCTGCCTTCATCGAGGCCGAGGCCTTTGAATCGGCCGCCGACTGTTGCGACGTGCTGTTCCGAGCCGAACAGGACCAGTCGCTGAGCGCCCTGGGTCAGGGCATCTGGCTGGCGGTCACTTACCCGATCGATGTTGAACTCTCGATCGAGTTGCTGTCGCACGTCGTCGACGAGACCCCTGACGAAGCCGATGGCGCGGCTGTTGCAGCCACCACGGCCCTCTTCCTCGCCGATGTCCGCGCAGACGGCGTGCAGCATGAGAATCTGACCTTCTTTGCAACCCAGATCCTGGCCGACGTCGCCCGCCGCCACAGCGGCGTCGAGTCGCAAGAGGCCTTTGATCTCTGGCGCGACCGGCTGGAGCTGCGCGAGCCCGAGAAATTCCTGGTCCGACTCCGCAACGTGGTCGACGTCCTGGTGCAAGATGAGTGGTGGTTCGATCGCGAATCCCTGCAGGGCAAGCTGCCCGTCAACTGAGATCAATCGATGTTTTGGCAAGAATCTGATCAGGAGACCCAAACCCAGGTCCCCGACGACGTCGTCGACGTCTTGTTCCCCCTGCAACGATGCAAGTCCCTACCGGTTGATCATGCCCACGCCCTTGCGAACGCATTGATCAGCGTCGCGCCCTGGCTGGCCGACGAGCCGGAAGCCGCAATCCATACGATCCATGTCGCCGGCTCTCAGAACGGCTGGGAGCGACCCTCGCACGGCAGTGAGCAGCATCTGCAACCGTCGCGTCGCACTAAACTGATGATCCGTATCCCCCGGTCCCGTCTCGACGACCTCAAGACGGCGCTCGAGGGGCAGACGCTCGCGCTCGAGGGCTCAAGCCTGACCCTCGGCCAGGCGAAGGAGCGCCCGCTGAGCGCCGAAAAGACCCTGTTTGCGCGCTATGTCGTCGCCCATGCAGACGAGGACGAAGATCAGTTCCTGCGTCGGATCGCCAGCGAGCTAGCGCAGCGCGGCATCAAGATTCGTAAGGCGCTATGCGGCAAGACCCTATCGTTGAACACACCCGCAGGCCCTGTACTAGCACGCAGCCTGATGCTCGCCGAGCTCAGCCTTGACGATGCGATCGCACTCCAGCAACAGGGCATTGGCGATCACCAGACCATGGGCTGTGGCATCTTTCTGCCGCACAAGGGGATCGAGGCGGTCGCTAAGGCTGCAGACTGATCAATGGGTCCAGCGAAGGCCCTGCGAAGGGCTCGGCAGACAGAGACAGGTGACGTCTCCACAACAATTGACTAATATTCGCGGGTTTTCAAATGCGAGCGCCGGACCAGGCTGGCTGCACGCCTATACTGTTAAACCCTAGAACGCCTGCCGACAACACGGCGGCATTGATCGACGAGAGGAGCACTAGCAATGGCAATCGAAGTGAATGGTAAGAGCATCGAAACCACCGAGTCTGGTTTTCTGGTTAACCCGCTCGACTGGGACGAAGACGTCGCCAAGGCGCTGGCCGACATCGAGGGCATCGAGCTCACCGAGCGCCACTGGGACGTCATCAACTACCTGCGCGACGAATATCTGAACAACAATCAGAACCAACCGATGGAGCGCGCCCTGCTCAAGGATCTCGGCAAGAAGTGGGGCAGCAAGCCCAGCAGCAAGGAGGTTTATCAGCTATTCCCATTGGCGCCAACCAAACAAGGCACCAAGATCGCCGGGCTCCCTGAAGTCCACCGCAAAGGCGGCTACTGAGCACGGCGGCAACGCCAGACGAGATCAGACGACAAAACCGACCCGCGGGTCGGCTTTGTCGGTTAGTGCTCGCAGTTCTCGTGCTCTGCGCGCGCGCCTGGAAGCACCGAGATCAAAAACGTCGAGATCAGCACGACTGGCGCCAGAATGATCAGCACCAGAGCCAGCAACAAAACGATCTGTTGGGCATAGGCCACCGGCGGGACGACATGCGTCGCGGCCAGGAACAGCAGCACCGCGGCCACAAAGAAGACAAAGGAGACGACCACGCCATCGCGCATCGTTCTACAGCCAAGGATCAGCAGCCGATGAGCCATCTCATTCTCCTCTCTCGGTTTGCCGGCTCTTTGGCCGAGCTTAGGCGATTTCTGTCAAAGCTTGTACCGTCTTATTGTTCGCAACCCAGGGTGTCTTCGCAACGATGGACCTTCCCTTAGGTCTCTGACGTCTTCTTCTGCGCCTTGGCGCCCGCCGCACCCACGCCGGCAGCAAATAATCGTTGCATCATATCCATGCCAGCGAGGCTGGTCTTCAGGTAGGGCTGCATCAGCTCCATCGGGTCATAGCCTTCAGCACCCTGCTCGACCCTTGCCTGAATATCATCAAGCATCCGCTGCTGCAGTCCCTCAAGGTCCGGCAGTCCCATCAACTTCCGTACTTCGGCGGGCGACATCTCGACGTCGATATGGAATTTCATTCGATTCCTCCTCTGGCAGCCTCATGAACGTTAGTGACGGCTCGAGCGCGGCGGTAGCTCAGGCCGCATCGGCTCTTCGATCACCAGACCGCGACGCACGCGACGGCCCAGCAACACGCAAGCGCGCTCAAAGGCAGTCTCGGCTGCCGCAGCGGTCCACTCCCAATCGAGCGGCGGCGCCGTCGAACGCACCTGCCAATGGCCCACGGTCAGCACAGCGCCAACACGAACCTCAAGCGTCCAATCGTGCCAAGTCGCGGACTGATCTTGATCATCCAGCATATCCTGCTCGACGAGACGGATACTCTTCTCGCCAGTATCATCCATGGCCGCTATCTGTGACAGGATCGCATTGTCATCGATGCAACTCGCCCAGCCCGTATGCACTGCAGAGGCGGTCTCCATCAGCGCATGCACGAGCAGTTCGGGCGTTAGCTTAAAGTTCAGCGGGCTATCCCAGTCAGGATCGGCACCAAGCTCAAAGTCAGTCGTCTGGATTGTTGTCATCGATCGGCAAGCGCGGCAAAGAAGAGGCCAACACCGCGCTAGCTTAACCCCGGAGGTCCGCCCGTGTCTGTTCTCGTCGATTTCAGCATCTTCCCAGTCGGCCAGGCCGAGCATCTGAGCCCGTACGTAGCGTCCGTGGTTAAGCTGATCGCAGACAGTGGCTTCGATTACCAGCTGACAGCGATGGGGACCTTGTTCGAGACCGATCAGCTCGGCGAAGCCTTGGCGCTGATCGAACAATCACACGCAGCACTCGACGCCGCGGGCTGCGAGCGGATCTACGCGACGGTCAAACTCGACATTCGCGCTGGAGCAAAGGGACGCCTGGCGCAAAAGACGGCAAGCGTGCAAGCCCAGCTTGGCCGCCGCTAGACAGGATTAGCCGAACAGCAAAGACCTTCGCGCCGCGCCGAGCTGCGGCCATATCGGCCCGTCTACTCGCGATGACGCCGCCAAGCGCCCTGACGACCCCAGCCCGCAAGCAACATCAAGGCGGGCCCAGCAATCAGGCCCCACACCACCAATACCAACCAACTGACGCTAAGGAACTCATCAAAACCATAGGTCGAGCCCGCCAGCACAGCGAACCCGATAGCAATCAGGATACCAATCGAGAGAGGCAACATGTTTGTACCTTCCATACAACAAATAATAGAAGTATATTAGTATTCGCTTAACTATTAATCAAGCAAAAACACCCATGTTTCAACAATTGATACACTATTTTGCCAAGCCGGCCAATTTGTTACAGGCCGTAACAGACTAAAGCGCCGAACATTCAGCATAGGTGCACAAAAACAACAGCCAGCCTGCTAAGCGACAACAACGCCCAACTAGAACCGTCTGGACCAGCCGTGCATTGCCGCTTCAGAGGTACCAGATTCCCGCTCAAGCACCCATAATGTTCGTAGAGCACCCCTGTTGGCATCGACCGCTGAACGCGAGTTGGCGCCAGCGATCGACTGATGCTGGAGCGAATATGTCGCCCGAAACCGATTCCTTACACCGTTTCTTGTTCGAGCGTTCTCGGGTGCGTGGCGAACTCGTCAGACTCGATGCGGCCTGGCAGGCTGTCCTCGAGCGACACCCTTATCCGGATGCCGTCAGACAGCCGCTCGGTGAGGCCATTGTCTCGGTGCTACTGCTTACCGCAACGCTCAAGCTCGAAGGCTCAATGGTCTTGCAGGCTCAGGGCGAGGGGCCCATCCAAACCTTGGTTGCCCAGGCAACCGACCAGGGCACCGTACGCGGACTCGCGCGATGGCAGGGTGAACTCAGAGAGGGTGACCTGAAGGCACTGTTCGGCCAGGGACAACTGGTCTTGACCATCAACGCCAAAAATCGCGATCGTTACCAGGGCATCGTGCCATTGGAAGGCGCTAGCATCGGCGCCGCCCTCGAGGGCTACTTTGCCTCCTCCGAACAGCTGCCTTCCAGATTCTGGCTGGCGGTCAGCGCAAAACGCGCGGTCGGCATGATGTTGCAGCGCCTGCCAGGCCTTACTGAAGACGAAGACGATTGGAATCGCGCCGTCACACTTGCTGACACCGTGCAGCCCCAGGAACTCTTGCAGCAGTCCACGCCGGACCTCTTGCGGCGACTCTTTTACGAGGAAGAGGTTCGGCTCTTCGAACCGGAGCCTGTCGCCTTTCGCTGTGGCTGTTCGCGTCAGCGCGTCGCCGATAATCTGCGCGCGCTCGGACGCAACGAAATCGATGACATCATCGCCGAGCAGGGTTTGGTCGAGGTGACCTGCGAATTCTGTAACCGCGGCTATCAATTCGATGCCGTCGACGCCAGAAGTCTCTTTACCGAGGTGGTCAACGCGGCCGCATCGCCGGCTCAGCACTGAATCTATGCACCGAGGCCCAGCACTGAGCCAGCAGTCAGGCCGCTCAATCCGCGACCAGACCCCTCAGCCAGTGGCGGAACACCCCGTGATATCCTTCCCTCCAACGTTTTATCGCTCGGCAGAATCCGCGAGAACCCATTTATGCCCTACCTGCTCGTCCTCTATTACAGCCGCTACGGAGCAACCGCCGAGATGGCGCGACAGGTCGCGCGCGGCTCAGAGGAGGCCGGCTTAGAGGCCCGCCTGCGCACCGTTCCACCGGTCTCGACGATCTGTGAAGCAACCGCGGACCCGATCCCTGAGTCAGGCGCGCCCTATGCCGATCTCGACGACCTACGCGATTGCAGCGCCCTCGCCTTGGGCAGCCCGACCCGGTTTGGCAACATGGCAGCAGCGCTCAAGTATTTCTTTGATGGTACCTCATCGCTCTGGCTCTCCGGCGCCCTCACTGGAAGGCCCGCCGGCGTCTTTACCTCCACCTCTAGTCTGCATGGCGGTCAAGAGACGACGTTGCTGTCGATGATGCTGCCGCTGATGCACCACGGCATGCTGCTGATGGGGCTCCCGTACAGTGAGACCGGGCTGATCCATACCCAGGCCGGTGGAACCCCCTACGGGCCATCCCACGTCGCCGGGATCAACAACGACCAGCCGCTGAGCGAGATCGAGCGCGACCTCTGCCAGGCACTCGGTCGCCGGCTTGCAACCACGGCCGCAGCCCTGAACTGCTGAGCCACCGGTGCACGAGCGGTATCCACCACAGCTCCCGCTCGCACTGCGCCAGCCCGAGCCAGGCGGACTGGATGGTTTTATTCCCCATGGCAACGGCGCTGCCGTCGCCGCAGTTCGGCAATGGGTCGATGGCAGCGGCGAGCGCTACCTCTTCATCCACGGCGGTGCGGAGAGCGGCAAGTCGCAGCTACTCGTCTGCGCCGCTGGCGAGGCGCGCCAGCGCGGGCTCGGGGTGGTCTATCTGCCGCTGGATACGCCAAGCCTGACGCCAGACGTCCTCGATGACCTCGAGCAACGCGATGCGATTCTGCTCGACAACCTGCAGGCCATCGCCGGCAACCCCGCCTGGGAGCGGGCCCTGTTCAATCTCTACAACCGGGCTCGTGATGCCGGGCGGCGGCTGCTCGCTGCCGCCCGGCAGCCGACCGGTCGACTTGGGCTCAAGCTCCCCGACCTCTCATCGCGCCTTGCTGCAGGCCCCAGCTACACCCTGAAACCGTTGAGCGACAACGGCCGCGCCGAGCTGCTACGTATCGGTGCCGCGCAGCGCGGTCTTCGGCTTGGCGAGGCGATGATCAGCTATATCCTCAGTCGCTGCCCGCGCGATCCGGGTGCCCTGTCCAGGCTCCTCGACGAGATTGACCGAACCGCTCTCGCCGAACAGCGACAGCCCTCAATCCGCTCGCTCGGACGGCTCCTCGAGCGACTCGAGCAAGTGGATCGCCAGCCCGAGCAGACCTAGCCGAACCACGCTAGGCGCTAGGCGCCCACGCACGAGACGCTCGACGGCAATATCACGCTGATCATTGAGCCCAAGCAATAGAGTGCCGAGCCCGATCTTGAACGCTTGACAGCGACTTGCTTTGATACCCGATGAACTGCTAGGGCTTATGACGGTCATTGCGCGTCTCGCGGCAACAGGCAGAGGCCCTGACCGACTGCGATCCAAAACCCGCCCCGCGGGCAACACCAAAGAGCGCACAGCATGGCCTTGATCGATTGTCCAGAATGCGGGGGCCAGGTCTCAGACCGGGCCCCCACCTGTCCGCACTGCGGCGTGCCCATCGCTGCCAACGCCGGTGCCCCCAACAACGGTGCAGCAGCTGTCGCAACAAGCGCAGGCGGGCACGAGGGCGTCGAACCGTTCAAATTGCGCATCGCCGGCCGCCCAATCCCAATCGCGGCAATCCTGTTCTGGGGCGGGATGGTGCTTGGCACGGGGTTGAAGTATCTCTTTCCGCCAGCTGCCGAGGCCGAACCGGAGATGTGGCGACGCCTGCCCTGGGTGATGATCTGGGCCGGGGTCCTCTGGTTTGCGGTCACCGAGTTCGGGGCGCTGATGAAAAACAAGCTCAGCAAGCGCTGACCCCAGGCTTGGTTAACTCGGGCGCGCCATCCGGTCATCACGGCCTTAACACCGCTCACTTCAGGGCTATTTCGGGACTTAACACCCACTAACCGGACATGCGTCCGTCGCATCGGTCGTGTATCGTCAGGCCTTAGGCCTAACGTCGCACTCTATCTCCTCGCCTGATACGGGATGACCCGATGCCAATCACCGCCACCCAACCCAGTGTTCGAGTCGTCACGCTGCGGATCGACGGTCTAGACCTGTCGGCGCGCGAAGACGAGACCATCATCGAAGTCTGCCGGGAAAACAAGATCCCCATCCCGAGCCTGTGTTGGATGGACGGGCTCTCGATCGTCGGCGCCTGTCGCCTGTGCATGGTCGAGGTCACCGGCCAGAATCGCCTGCTCGCGGCCTGCGCCACGCGTGTCGCCGAGGGCATGGAGATCACCACCAACTCCGAGAAGCTGCAACGCTATCGGCGCACCCTGGTCGAACTCTTATTCGCCGAGCGCAATCACATCTGCTCGGTCTGCGTCTCCAATGGCCACTGCGAGCTGCAATGGCTGGCCCAGACCTGCGGCGTCGATCATGTACGTATGCCCTACCGCAATCATGGCTACGCCGTTGACAGCACGCATGAGATGTTCCGTGTCGATCACAACCGCTGCGTGCTATGCACCCGCTGCGTTCGCGTCTGCGACGAGATCGAGGGGGCACATACCTGGGACGTCATGGGGCGCGGCAGCGATTGCCAAGTGATCACCGACCTCGCCAAGCCCTGGGGCGAGAGCGACACCTGCACCAGCTGTGGGAAATGCGTGCAGGTCTGCCCGACCGGCGCCTTGGTCAAGCAGGGCACTTCGGTCGGCGAGATGGTCAAAGATCAGCACTTCTTGCCGATTCTTGCCCGCCGGAGGTCCACACGATGAGCGCGCAGTCTGAAGCCCTAGCAGAGTCCCAACCGACCGCACATTCCGGTGAGGCCAAGATCACCGTCGCGACGATCTGGCTCGATGGCTGCTCCGGCTGCCATATGTCGTTTCTGGACATGGACGAGCGCCTGGTCGATCTGGCACAGAAGCTTGATATCGTTTATAGCCCCTTGGTGGATGCCAAGACCCTGCCGAATGAGGTCGACATTGGCATCATCGAGGGCTCGATCAGCAACGAGGAAGATCTGCACAAGGCGAAGCTGTTTCGCGAGCGTTGCACGCTGCTAATCAGCCTGGGCGATTGCGCGGTCAACGGCAACATCCCAGCGATGCGCAACCCGTTCAAGCTCGAAAGCGTCTACGAACGGGCTTACCTCGAGAACGTCAACGTAAATCAGCAGATCCCAACCCAAGGCGTTCCAGCCCTGTTACAGATCGTCAAGCCGGTGCATGGGGTGGTGGATATCGACGTCTTCATACCCGGTTGCCCACCTCAGGCTGACACGATCTACTATGTCCTGAACGAGCTGATCGAAGGCCGCACCCCGGAGCCGCTGCGCATGACTCGATTCGGCGCTTGAGCAGTCACCGCCTGAGCCCGCGCCGCCTGAGCAAGTGCCTCCCGGCCGACCGATCAACTGCCAGCCTCAGCCCCAACATTTTCATCACGCCTAACGCCCCGGACTAGCGACCATGAGCCGAACCATTAGCATCGACCCGGTCACCCGCATCGAGGGCCATGCCCGCATCTCGCTGCAGCTGGCAGACAGTGGCGCGGTCGAGGACGCCAAGTTCCATCTGACCCAATTCCGCGGCTTCGAGAAGTTCTGCGAGGGACGGCCTTACCGCGAGATGCCGGCCCTGACCGCCCGTACCTGCGGCATCTGCCCGGTCAGTCACTTGCTCGCCTCTAACAAGGCCTGCGACGACCTGCTTGCGGTCACCATCCCGCCCACCGCAGAGAAGCTGCGCAGGATCATGAACCTGGCACAACTGGTGCAATCCCACGCGCTATCGTTCTTCCATCTCTCCTCGCCCGATTTACTGCTTGGCTGGGACTCCGACCCCGGCCAGCGCAACATCTTTGGCGTCATGGCCCAGGACCCGGAACTGGCCAAGCAAGGTATCAAGCTGCGCCAGATCGGCCAGACCATCATCGAGATGCTCGGCGGCAAGAAGATCCATCCGACCTGGGTGGTGCCGGGCGGTGTCAACGAGCCGCTCGATACCGACAAGCGCGAGGCGATGCTGAACATGCTGCCGGAAGCGCTCACCATTGCTAAAGACACCTATGGACTGTTCAAGACCATGGTGCCCAAGTTCAAGGACGAGGCCGAACACTTCGGCACTATGCAGACCATGTTCCTGTCGCTGGTCTCGCCTAAGGGTCAGCTCGAACACTACGACGGCTTCTTGCGTATCAAGGACGCCCAGGGCCGGATCGTGGAGGACATGGTGCCGCCATCGGACTACCCCCGCATCATCGGCGAGGCCGTTGAGGACTTCAGCTATATGAAGTTCCCCTATTACAAGCCGATGGGCTATCCGAACGGCATCTATCGGGTCGGACCGCTGGCGCGACTCAATAACGCCGAGAGCTGCGGCACGCCGTTCGCCGATGTCGCGCTGGCCGAGTTCCACATGCTGCAGGAAGACTCCGGACCAGTCCGCTCGAGCTTTCACTACCATTACGCCCGTCTAGTCGAGATCATCTTCGCCATCGAAACCATGCAGCGGCTGCTCAAGGATTCGAGCATCCTCGACACCCGGGTGCGCGCCCATGCGCGCGGCAACCGCGACGAGGGCATCGGCGTTGCCGAGGCGCCGCGCGGCACCCTGATGCATCACTACAAGATCGACGATGCCGGCCTGATCACCTGGGTTGATCTGATCATCGCCACCGGCCACAACAACCTGGCGATGAATCGGAGCATCAAGCAGGTCGCCGATGCCTATGTTGATGGCAACAAGCTCAGCGAGGGCATGCTGAATCGGGTCGAGGCGGTGATCCGCTGCTACGACCCCTGCCTCTCCTGTGCCTCGCATGCGTTCGGACAGATGCCCTTGAGCATCGAGCTGAAGGATGCCTCCGGCACCGTCATCGATCAGTTGGTGCGCGACGCGTGAGCACCACTGCACCGTCGAGCGATGACGGGCCGCACAGCGCCGTTGGCGGACCAGCCCATCACAAAGAAGGCACCGCCTCTGCGACCAGCATCACGAGGCCAGTCAGGGCGCTCGTCATTGGCTACGGCAGCCCGATCCGCGGTGACGACGCGATCGGCCCCCTGGTTGCCGATCAGCTCGAGACGCGCGTCAGCACAGACTCAGCGCTGGGTGCCCAGGTCGAGGTCCAGGCACGCCACATCCTAACCGCCGAGCTAGTCGACGATCTTGCCCGCGCCGAGCGCGTCATCTTCATCGACGCCGCAGCCAATCTGCCGGCCGGCGAGGTCAGCTGCCAGCGGCTGGCCCCGGACGCTAGCGCACTCTCGACCATGGCCCACTTCCACGATCCGCGCGAACTACTCGCCTGGTGTCAGGCCCTGTATCAACGGGTGCCTGAGACCTGGCTAGTCTCGGCTGGTGGCGCCGAATGGGGCTATGCCTGCTATGCGCTGAGTGAGACAGCACAAGCGGCGATCGGGCCGATGATCGCCAAGGTGCTGAGTCTCATCAGTGCTGAAAAAGCACTCGAACAGGAACCCGCATCAGCCCAAACATCAGCAGCAGCAGAAGTTGCGGACTGAACTGATCCCCAACTCCAAACCACTAACCACTTGTCTGCGTCATCTGCGGTTGAAATGCTCTTTTTTGGGCTGATCCCTGACGACTAAAACCAGGCCCTAATCCAAATGCGCGAGATCGTCCAGATCGATATCTCCGGCGCCGACCGGCCCGGTATCACCATGGCCCTGACCCAGGTGCTAGCCCGCTACGAGGTCGCGGTGCTCGACATCGGCCAATCGGTGATCCACGACACCCTCGCCCTTGGCATGCTGATCGAGCTGCCCGAGGAGCCGGCGAGTTGCCCGGTGTTCAAGGAACTGCTATTCGCCGCCCATGAACTTGGACTCGCGGTACGCTTCACCCCGGTCGATGCCGGCGCCTACGAGCGTTGGGTCGACGAGCAGGGCCAGGCTCGCCATATCTTGACCCTGCTCGGGCGCGAGATCAGCGCCGCGCAGATCGCGCAGGTCGCCGCAGTCGTCACCCAGAATAAGCTCAACATTGAGCAGATCTCACGTCTCTCCGGGCGCATCTCCCGCCTTGCCGACACGACCCGAGCAAGCCGCCCGGCTTGCGTGCAGCTCTGGCTCAAGGGACCGGTCACCGATGTCGGCGCGTTGCACGCAAGCTTCCTTGAACTCGGCAGCCGGCTGGATGTGGACATCGCCATCCAAGAAGACGACATCTTCCGCCGTAACCGGCGCCTGGTCTGCTTCGACATGGACTCAACGCTGATCCAGACCGAGGTCATCGACGAACTCGCTGCCGCAGCCGGCGTCGGCCCCCAGGTCGCAGAGATCACCGAACGCGCGATGCTGGGCGAACTCGACTTCAGCGAGAGCTTCCGCCGCCGGATGGCGTTGCTCGAAGGCCTCGACGAATCTGTCTTGAACCAGATCGCCGAGCGGCTGCCGATCACCGACGGCGCCGAGCGACTGATCGGCGCCTTGAAGCAGCTCGGCTATCGGGTCGCGATCCTCTCCGGCGGCTTCACCTACTTCGCCGAGCACCTGAAACGCCGGCTCGGCATCGACGACGTGCACGCCAATCAGCTCGAATTCGAGGACGGCCGACTGACCGGCCGCGTCACCGGCCGCATCGTCGACGGTCAGCGCAAGGCCGAGCTACTGCGCGAGATCGCCGCCCGCGAAGGCATCCGGTTGGAGCAGGTCATCGCCGTCGGCGACGGCGCCAACGACCTACCGATGCTCTCGATCGCCGGCCTCGGCATCGCCTTCCACGCCAAGCCGCTGGTCAAGGAGCAGGCCCGCCACTCGATCGCCACCGTCGGGCTTGATGGCATCCTCTATCTGATCGGCATGCGCGATCGGGACCTGGAGGCGTTGGGAAGGGAGTAGAGGCCATGACCATGAACGGCACCCTGGCACCGCCATGGAAAGTTTGCATGGCAACCATCTGCATGGAGCCACCAAGAAGTGGCTCTCCAAGGGGGCTAGGCCGCCGGGTAGCGGAACGCGATCACTGCGCCTGTGCGGCGTAACACCAGCAGCCCAGGCTGCGCGTGGGTCGCCCGCTGTTACTGCAGTCGCTGATGCGGCAACCAGCCGGCAATCCGGGTGCGCTCGGCTGACTCGTCGATGCTGAAGAAGCGATTCAGCACCAACAAGGCCTCGTCAAGATCGGTGCAGCCGTAGTCGTCCATCACCACATGGTTGCTCCAGTCCTCGACATGGTAGCTATGGGCGCGGTCCGCGGCATCGTAACGCAAGCGGTAACCGGAGCCTGTCCAAGAGTCCCATTTGTAACGGATTACTTGTTCTTTTTCGTCAAACATCTCTCAACCTGCTGTATTTGCTAATCCATCCGGAAAACCGAGCAGGGCCATGAGGATAACCGCCGCATCCGGGAATTCCCGAACGTCAAAATCGCGCATGTCGCAAAAGTGCGTCCCGCGATCCCTTAGGTCATAGTCTAGGAGCGTGAATGCCACTTGACAAGGGTAATTCTAACGTTTGTTTCACAAAAAAAGTGCGCAGTGGCTCGCATTTTCCCGTTCACGCTGGAGCAAGGGCGCAAATGCAGCTAAAACGCAACAGCAAAGCAAATCTACAACAAGGCAACCAAGAGGGAACTGGTCGAGCCCAGGGTCCAGCAGGGTGCACTGAAGTGAGGGCTGTTCAGCGACTGAACAGAGTCAAGCAGAAGCGGTTGCTTCTGTCGGTGTGCGAGATCAAGGCCGGGTCAGCATGCGCAGCGGATCATCGGGATCGACCCAGTCCATAAACGGAATCCGTCGATCATTGTGGGTCACCCGATAGATCAAGCCCAGCCAGTTGCCGACAACACCCTCAGCCGTATCGCGCCAAGTGTTGTCGAGGCCCTCCGCGATCCTCGCCTCTGGAAACGGCGGCGGCTCGCGGCCCCGGTCTAGTGCTCGCTGCAGCATATGGCGGTGCTCATCGAGCACCGCCGCCATCTTGCGCGAAAAGACATTGTCTGGGAAAGGAGGGTAGCTTTCGCGAGCACCCTTTGCGAAGCGCTCCACCTCGCGCTTGTACTCCTTGAGTAGCGAGATGGTGTCGTACTCAGGGTGTCCCTGGAACATCACCAGGCGCAGCCCATCCTGGCTGGTGGCCAGATGCACACCGGCCTCGCCGCTCTCCACCAACACCCTTGCATCTGCCGCCTCAAACTGCTCGCGGCTGATCTCGTTGAACCTGGAATGCGGCACATCGAACAACGTGTTGGTGCTGTCGATCAAGGGGTGCGAATGATCCACGACGCGATGCGTGAACACCCCCCAGCGCTTCGACGGCAGCGGCTGGCGCCGTTGCCCGTAGCGAAACTGCATCACCGCGTGGGTTGCAAGGCAGGAGCAAAGGGTCGAGGTGACATGCTCGAAGGCCCAATCGACTATCTCGATCAACGGCGACCAGAATGGCTGCTGCGTCAGGTCCGGACCGCTCACATTGGCACCGGTGATGATCAGCGCATCCAGTCCTTGCTCGCGCACCATCTCGACCGGCTGATAGTAGCGTTCGATGTGCGCCCTCGCCTTCTCGCCGCGCGGCAGCTCCGGCAGCGAGAACGGATGCACATAGAACTGTGCGATCTGGTTGCTCTGCCCAACCAGCCGGAAAAACTGCCGCTCGGTAGCGGCCAGGGCTGCATCCGGCATCATGTTGAGCAAACCGACATGGAGCTCACGGATATCCTGATGGATGGCCCAGTCGGACTCGAGAATGTTTTGTCCTTCGGCGCGCAGACGATCGAAGGTCGGCAGGTTGTTATGGGCAACGATCGGCATCGGCTCAGCCCTCCCCAGCCTCAAGACCACTCACGGCCTCGGCTTCATCGTCGGGAGCTAGCATCGGGGTGCGCGCGATGGCGATCTCGATCAAGGCCAGAAAATCCTGCTCGTCGCGCACCGCCGCAACCTCGGTCGACTCAACGGTGTAACCAAAGGGTCGCGCGATGGCCTCGTAGCGCGGCACGCGCGAATGAAACAACCGCGGGAAGACCCAGCGGGTGAAGTCGTTAGGATCAATATCGGCGACATACTCAAGCTCTTGCTCGGCCAGATAGTCCTTGACCGCGGCCTTGATGAAGGCCGGCCGAAAATAGAGCGGCTTCGGATCGGCCTGAGCACGCCGGATCAGCTTGGTCTCATCGGCCTGTGGTACGCGGATATAGAGGATCAGGCTGTGTTGGGCCAGGAGTTCGATCACCGAAGGTTCTTCGAGTTCGCAGAGGCTGCCACCGACATCGTTGACGAAATGGCTATAGCCGTAGATCTCGCGCGCCTTGCGGATGAACTCGGGCACATCCTGCATCGCGCGGATCTCGGCATCGCGATAGAGGGCTTGGCGCCGGTTAAATTCAGGCAACGACAGCCCGCCCTTGTCCGGATCACCAAGCTGGCCGACGAAGCTAAGTACCGGCCCCAGATCGTCGACCTGGATCTTGTTCTGGAACGCGACCCAATCTCGACGCAGCAGGTCGCGCAAGAAGGGCACCTGCATCGCCTGCAGCTTGATGAGGTCAAGGATGGGCTCATCGAGATAGCGAGTGCCAATCCGGTAGTCTCCGGAGTAGTGGAACCAGTCGTTGCGCCGGAGCAGGCCCGAAAGATAGGTCTTACCAACCCCGGACATCCCCAGCAGCGTGACGCACCGATGCTGCCAGCAGCGAAATTCTTCGATCGTCAGCCTCACAGCGACATCCTCGATATTGGACAAGTCCAACCCATGACAACGAAACCCTGCATAAGGCCAGTATTTGTCGCCTCAAGACCTTGACTCGGGTCGCGGAAAAGGCGGAACTATACGCGATCCATCTGCTTGATCACCAGAGATGGTGAGCAGATCGGTGCCGCACGAAACCCACAATGTTTTTTTGGACTGGGTCGGCCTGAGAGCACAGAGCCAATATCAAGTAAGCCCCAACGCCTTGAAAGCCGCCTGCCGCATATCCCCAAAGAAGACCGGATCGACCTGCTCCAGCACATCCGCATTCACCTCCAGGAACTGACGCTTGTTCTCGACCGGGATCAGCGCGCGCTTGCCACCATTGTCCATCGCAACCTGCAGCGGCTCGGTCAGCGAGCGCACCGGCTTGATGTTGCCTTGGATACTGAGGTCGCCGAGCACGAGCAGCGCCGGTTGCGCGGGAGCCTTACGCAAGGCTGAGTAGGCAGCGACGAAGAAGGCAACGCCGATCTCGGCATCGACCTTATTGCCGAGTAAATCGATGACCTCGACGTGGAAGTCCGAGGTGTCGACCTCGCGCGGGACGCCGAACGCGCTCTTGTTGGCCGAGAGGAAACTGAACGCGCGGCCGACGGACTCCTTCATCGCTCCGCTGACGCCACCGGCGAGCTTGAGCTTGCCGGTGCCGGTCGAGCACGTCACCTCGACCCGGTAAAGCCCCACGGTGCCATCACCGCTGACCGAGGCCGTGTAGACCGTGCCTGGAGGCAACGGGTCAGCGGAAATCATCTCGCGACCCCCCTGCTCCGCAACGCTGACGAATCGCTCTTCACCGCTGTCGTTGACCAGATAGCTGAACGAGGTCTGGTGATATTCGAACGCGCCCATCTTCTTGAGCTGCTCTTTGACTCGGCGACGGCCTTCCAATGCCAGCTCCAGCAGCTCGGCTAGATCCTCCTGCGAGACCTGCCCGTGCGGGTGCAGGATCTTCATCAGCCCGGAGACGGTGCGGCGCACGGCCTTACGGTCGCGGGCGTTCAGGTGCGAGCCGAGCGCGAAGTAGTGATCGCTGATCTCGGTGAAGTTGTGCTTGCGCAGCTCGCGCAAGGCCTCGGCCAGGTAGTCGATGACGAAGCCGTAGTGGTCGGTGAAGTGCTCGTTGCGCATCTTCGGCACCTCCCAGCCCGGCAGGTAGAAGTGCAGCCGGTCGATGAAGGCCATGTCGTCGCGGATCACATCCGGCATGGGCGCGAACAGATGCCCGGTCTGCACCATGACGTCGATCGGCTGCTGGGTGTTGCCGAACATCGCGATACTGGCGTACCCGGCCATCGCCTCCTGGCCGCGCTGGAACTGGCCAGACTCGCAGAAGGTCTTGAGCGTGGTGATGACCTCCTTGGGCATCTTCTGCAGGTCGGCGACCTCGTCGAAGCCGACCACGTCCCAGATCATCACCATGCCTTTTTGCTTGCCGCTCATGTGGCCGAACAGGTTGGCCACCGTGGTTGGCCCGGTCAGGAGTGACGCATAGGGCGACAGCTCCTGCACCGCGTAGCTCTTGCCGGTGCCGCGTGGCCCCAGCTCGACCAGGTTGTAGTTGCGCTCGCAGAGCGGGATCAGTCGGCTGAGGAACAAGAGCTTGGTGCGCCGCTCCATCACCCTTGGCTCGTAGCCCATGCTGCGCAGGATGAGATCCAGCCATTCGTCGGTGGTGAATTCGGCGCGCAGCCGGCGGTACTCGTCCAGATCGAAGGTCGCGAGCTGGATCGGAGTCAGCTTGTCGATCCAGAACGGGTTCTTGCCCTTGCTCTCCTCGTCGTACTCGAAGCGCATATCCACCTGCGCCCAGATGCCGCCGGTGAGGAGGCGATCGAAGTCGCGCACATAGTGATCCGGGATGTGCACGAACTGATGGCCGAAGTTCGTCACCTCGGCCCAGTACTGGGAGTCGACCAGTCGCACCTTGACCTTGTCGATGAAGGTATGGCGCCCGTTCTCCTTGACCTTGCTCTGGGCGCGGGTCGACTCGTCCGGGCGGATGTAGTTGTCCGCCAGGGTGTCGTTGACCACCTGCAGCCCCATCTGGATCGCCATCTCGTCGGAGGAGGCGCAGTACTTGCCGAGCAGGTACTCGAGCACGAACACCGGCACATTGGCGCCAACCTTGACCTTTCTGACCAGATCCTTGCGCACCACCTTGCCGGCGAAGACGCGATTCACCTTGTCATCCAGCGCGTCCCGTGTCATGGCCTCAGTATTCATGTTTCTCAGATTCCCAGCTTCACGGGCAGATCATCGGTTTGCGCCAACACCGCATCCGTCTCGGCCTCCATCACAACGACGCGCAGTGTCTTGCAGGTGTCGTTGTTCAGCATCATGCCCACGCTTGCCGTCACACCGAGCGGCAAGGTCAGTGAACCCTTGACGCGGTCGAAGTCACAGCCCACGGCCATCCCGGCACGGCCAACCTCGTCGCTACCTGCCATCAGCAGCACGCGGACCGGCAACGGCTCGCTCGCGAGGAGATCCCCCTGCGCTAACAGCTTGAGCCCGAAGGTTCGGTTGGTTACTGCGACGGGGCAATCCTCGATGCGCACGCCGATCCCCGGCAGCGCGACCGGTTTGCCAGAGGCCATGCGCAGGCTGATCACGGGGATCGCCAGCTCCTGGAGGCTGAATCCGCCGTGATGGAAGCTCAAACCGCCGCCGGCCTTGAACACCCCGAGCCCGGTGGGAAAGATGAAATCCAACTCCGTGTGGTAGCCCAGCTCGGCGCCGGACACCCTGACGGTCCCCGAAGGCGTGCTGCCGCCGTGCCCGATCCAGCAGCGACGATGCAGCTCCAGCGTATCGCCACCCGGGTTGTCGGTCTTCATATCGTCGTCCTTGCGCACGGAGAACTGGTGACCGTGATCCGCGCTGATGACGACGTTCTCGACACCAGCGGCGGCCAGCTTCTTCACCGCACGAGCCAGATTGCCGATGGTCGTGTCCATCACTTGGCGGGCCAGCAGGTCGCCGTCCATCTCGCCGACGAAGTCGATCTCTTGCGAGCGCACTACGACCAGGGGCGCCTTGGCGATGTCGGTCGCGAGCTGCGACGGCTTCTTACCCAGTAACTTGCCCAGCGTCATATCGACGACGCCCGGCACCTTGGCCTTCAGAAACTTCAGGCGCTCGGTCAGGCCGGGCATCAGGCTCGCCTCGATCTGCGCGCCCAGCTCGCCCTTGACCTCCAACAGATCGAAGCTCGCCGAGGCCCCAGGCAGCAACGCGGCCATGCCGACGGAGGTGATGGAGGGCAGCGCCGACACCGCGGCACTCAGGGTCAGGTCGGTCGCCCCCTCGATCTGGCGCGCAAGCTCCACGCCCATCTCAAAGCGCATCGCGTCCACCAGGAAGTAGGCGACGCGCCCGCCCATGGTCTCGACCACCTCGGGATAGACGTGGGTCTGATGGCGCACGCCCGGCACCTGCCAGCCAGCCGCTTGCAGCGCCTCGGCGAAGCCCTTGGCCATGGTCCTCAATAACTGTTCGTGGGCATCACGTACCACCGCAAGGGCCTGCTCGGCCTGCGGCTCCTCGTCCATGTGCGCGACCCACACCTCCAGACGTCGTTGGAGACCGTCTGCCCTGTGCCAGCCATCGTCTCGGGTGTAGGCCGCGAACCACTTGGCGGGGTCCTTGCCCATCTTGGACAGCTCAGGCCTGATTTGCTCGAGCGCTTGTCCCAGTTCCGCCATCAGCCGGCAAGCCTCCCATTGGGCCTGG